>JAIFNG010000028.1 GCA_020047815.1 Anaerolinea sp. | reverse complement strand
AAATCAAAATCGATGGGTGATCATTGATAAAAATGAAAAAAATAAAATGGGCACCTGCGGCTTTCACCTTTGGGATAGGGAAAAGAATGAGGTGGAAATAGGTTTTGAACTTACAGAAAAATATAATGGCAAAGGATATATGACCGAAGCCGTTGAGGCTATCATTGAATTTGCAAAAACTCAAATGAAAGCAGACACAATAAAGGCAGTTGTATATGTGGAGAATGATAACTGTAAAAGACTGGTGGAAAGATTTGAATTCAAAAAAACAGGCAGGGAAGAATGTGTATTTAGAGGAAAGATATATCTACATGATATTTATGAAAAGAATCTGAAAGTTAATAAGAGGCACCTTACTCAAGAATTTGGAGAGGCAGAATGAACATCGAGATCCGCAATGAAACAGAAAAAGATTTTCGTGAAGTTGAAGAATTGACAAGAGAGGCATTCTGGAATTTATATTTTCCAGGGTGCAATGAGCATTATTTGGTCCATCAAATGAGAAACCATCCGGATTTTATAAAAGAGCTTGATCTTGTTGCAGAATACAACGGGAAGATCGTCGGGAACATCATGTATACAAAAGCATGGTTGATCGATGAAGCTGGACAGGAATTGGAAATTTTAAGTTTTGGTCCTCTCAGTGTCCTGCCCGAATATCAACGGAGAGGCGTTGGCAGCGCATTGGTGGACCATACAAAAATTGCGGCACAAAAAATGGGAATAAAGTGTATCGTGATCTATGGCGATCCGAATAACTACTGCAAGCATGGTTTTAAGAGTGGAAAAGACCTGAATATCAGTGATATGAACGGGGAATATCCTCATGCGATGCTGGCTCTCGCGCTGGATGAACAGGCATTGGCAGGGCAGCCATGGAAATTTAAATACAGTGATGTATGTAATATCAATGATGCCGATGCGGAGGAATTTGATAAAGGTTTTAGCCCAAAGGAAAAGGGTTATAAATATTCCCAGGACATTTTTTCAATTGCCATTAGATCCTATTTAAAATAGATCCCACCCAACGAGGTCATGCAACAGCGCATAACCCTGTAATAATTTAGGCAATTAGGCGGTGACAGCCCATCGTCCCTTACGAGCTGGAGCAAATGCCGGGTCAAAACACAGTATTTCACAGGGCCCATGGAGATTGAATTTGAAAAATTTTATACCGGTCATTCTGACAGTTTGTCTTCTTTCCGCATGTGGAGCTCCTGCAGCACAACCTGCAGCGCCTACTGAAATTGTTAAACCCACTACAACTGCAACAATTGTTCCAACCCCGACATTAACATCCACGCCCACCGAAGTCGTGATGCCGGATTTTATGAATGAGTTTATTGATCTGGGATATGACAAACAATCGTTAGATAGCGACACGATTTATGTTGTACTTGATGAAGAAGCAACTTTCTATGTTGGTCTCCAGTACAATAAATCAACCATCTATAGTTGGACTGAAGCCTATTATATTGAGAATGGAACACTTCAAAAAGGTTTTATCATTACTCATTATTGCACAGAGAATGAGACTGGCAACGCACATCATTGTTATCTTCCCTTTGCTGGCACTATAAGGATCGAAAATTATCCGGATACCATTAATTTCTCCCGCGGCACACTCACACAGACATACGACCATATAATCAGCGACTATCCCATGGTTCAGATCGAACTTAACTGGCAGCATTTTAAGAAATACAATCTCGGATTCTCCGATAGTTTTTTTCAAGATATTTACCCGCCATTCACCGGCAAACTCAAAATCATAAATATTCCAGGTATTGGCGACGTAATTCCTGCCACGGATATTATTATTGATATAGCAACACAATGGCAGAAATAACCGATTTGTTTTTTTCGTAATGTTGTCAACAGTGGACTCTTGTGCCCGTAAACAAATCGACCCCTGCCCCGCTCTGTCGCCTGGAATGGGGTTGTTGCGGTGGAACGGGAAAGTGACTGAGGCGCCAAACCTCAGCACGGGAGCAATGAGACTCCCATTGCCTGGCAGAGTATTCTCCGCTTTCGGCTTTGGCTTGACAGGCGCGCTATATTTTGCTATCTTCAGTCAAGATGCGGGGTGTGCCCCAATCAAAACTACACCAACAGAAAAGGATAGATCCGCATGAAATGGGTTACTCGTTCACACGTTCACGTTGACCGCGTCGCATGTCCCTGGCTCATTACTCGATTCATTGATTCGGAAGCCGAGTTTATCTTCGTGGCAAAGAACCAGGTGGAACAGGTGGTAAAAGAAACAGGCGCAATTCCGTATGATGTTCCCAATGTTGAACTTGGACATAAAGACGGCAAGTGCTCATTTGAGTCCATTGTCGAAAAATATGGATTGACGGACCGCGCTTTGCTTCGGCTTGCCAAAATTATCCATGCGGCAGATATTGAAAGCGAACTTCACACAGATGCCATCGCCGCGGGTCTGGAAGCCATTGCAACAGGATTCAGCGTACGCTTCCCTGATGATCTGGAAAATTTGGAAAGGCAGCTGGAAGTATATGATGCTTTGTACGCATGGTGCCGCCTGCAAGCAGCAAAGGAGTCTTAAAGCCTAACGGCACCAGCCGATCAGCGCAGGCGTCAAAAGATACGCAGGAAAAAGGATGGGATGAAAAAAAACGGCTCCAACATCTGAGCCGTTTCCCTGGCAGACTTCCGAAGTCTCGGGTGACGGGCGTTGAGGCGGCGGAAGGTCATTGTCCCCTGGGGTGAAATAATGGCTGATGCACTGGTTGGCTGGCAAATCAAAGAACAAAAACAGTGAGCAAGATAAATTAACCGAAAATGTGGAGGAGTATGAAACCCTTCATAAGGAGATGAAATATGAAGAAACTGCTAATTGTATTATTTATTGGTTTAATTGCCGGTGTCCTGGATTTGATACCCCTCTTGTTAGTGAATGCTCCATTGTTTAATATGCTTTCAGTATTGGCTTTTTGGTTGGTTGCCGCATACATAATAGCAAAGACAACAATATTAAGAAATTCCATTCTTAATGGTTTGGTTATATCAATATTGTTGATGTTACCCATGGCGTTGGCAGTATCTGCAACAAATCCAAAAGACTTTATTCCAATGATGTTTATGTCATTATTATTAGGTCCATTTGTTGGGTTTGCCATTGGAAAATTTGCCAACAAAAACTAATGTGTAAGAAGCAGATAAGTTTGCAGAAAAAACTGTATAGCAAAGAGAATATCCTGCATGAGACATGCTCGGAAATAACCTACAAGCACCGTCCCGAAGGTTTATTTCGAGGTTTTTGAGCATCTGACGGCAACCTTCGGGACGTTTTTTCTAATTACCGATAAAGTCTAATATTTGGCTCAGACTTCCGAAGTCTTAAAGACTTCGGAAGTCTGCCAGGCGTGATCCAAGGTTGCCTATAGATGTTTGTAATTCTCCCAGCCCATGTAGTTGGTGAAGGCTTCGTCGAGGGCGTCAGAGACATTGCCCATGGTCATGGCGACATGGTGTTCGAAGCCGTTCTTGCACAGGTAGGCGAGCAATTTTTGCAGGTTGGGGGTGTGGACCACGGCGCGATGGCCGAAGGTGTCCAGCGGGTCGTTGGTCAGTTCGCCTTCACCGGTGTAGGCGCGGATGATGCCGCTGGTGTCGTCGGTGCTGACCCGGGCATAGGTCATGGCCCCGGCGGCGGCGCGTCCCGCCATGGCGCCGTAGGTGTTTTCCTCGCCCAGGGTGGTCCCCAGGATCGGCGCGGTCTTGATCTCGTTATCCGGCACGAAGGACTTGGCCCAGTTGCCGCAGTGGAACAGGACACAGCGGTCGGGGTCGTCGGCGTAGTTATTGTTCCAATCGACCAGCGCGCCGGGGGAGGTGGATGCCAGCTGCAGGGCGTACATCGAGACCACCCCGGTGATATCCGTCTCACAGGCCGAGGGCATGAGCTGGTTGCTCATCATGCTCATCAGCGTGCAGGCGTTGATGCCGTAATTCTTTTGCATGGAGGTCCAGCATTGAAGCGCGGTGGCCTGCAGATCGTTGGCTTCCATCCAGTCATTGATGACGACGCCCAGTTTTGCCATGCGCACGATGGCGGGCGATGGGACGGTGTCGTGTTTGGCGTAGGCGTTGATCTCTGCCAGTTTCGCTTTGACCTTTGGCGCGTCCTCGCTCAGGCGGGCGGAATCGCCGAGGATCTCGGACAGGTCGACCGTGGTGACGGTGATGCCGGAAGCCTGCAGGATCTTTTCGCTATAGCGGACGGTCTGGAAGGAACCGGGGCGGGCGCCAATGGCTCCCAACCGGGCGGAACGCAAGCCTTTGACCACCCGGCAGACGCTCAAGAACTTATGCAGATCCTGCTTGAACAGCGCCGAAGCGGGATGGCTGGTATGCAGGCTGGTGAGCGAGAATGGATAACCATACTGGCGCAGGTTGTTGCAGACCGAAACCTTGCCGCAGAAGGCATCCCGGCGGCGCTCAACATTAAATGAAGAGAGGTCATCAGGATAGGCCTGGACCAGGATCGGGACGTTCAGCCCGGAAAGCTTGATGGTATCTGCCACGCCCTTTTCGTCGCCGAAGTTGGGCAGGACGACCAGCACACCATCAATGCGGTCGCGATTGGCTTTGAAGAGGTCGGCGCAGGCTTTGGAATGGGCGTAGGTTTCGACAGAGCCGAGTTTGGTTTCATGCTCGCCCAACATCACGCCTTCAATATTCAATTCCTGGAACAGCGCCAGAATATCCTTGCGCGCCTCACTGACGAGATGGTCAGGGAAGAAGTCGCGGTTGCCAAAAATTACTCCCAGGGTGGTTTTCATATGTTTACTCCTTGATGAATTTTCACTACTGTACATCTGTCATTGCGAGGGCGATGCTCTTTCGCCCGAAGCAATCCCCTGCTACTTGGAGACTGCTTCGTTCCTCGCAGTGACACTGCTTTTACGGGAATTTCTGGTCAAAAGAGGATTGCCACGCCGCCACACCTGCCCTGGCGGGCGGTGCCAGGGAAGAACAAGAGCGGCGGCTCGCAATGACATCAATTTATGAGATGCACGGTAGAGAAATAAAATTTATAATTTGAAACCCCAGGCGCCAGCCACCAGAATGACATTGGCAAAGGGTGTGAATTCGGCGGTGCGGATGATGGCTTTGGTCGAGCCGGTCAGTTTTTTAAATTCGAGGTGCGGCATGGGTTCAATGGGTACATCACCCAGCAGTTTCTGCATGCCGTCATAGATGTGCGGACTCCTGGTCAGGATGTCCTCGGACACGTAGGCTTTCTCGACAAACATTTCGGTCAGCACCACTTCGAGCGTCTCCAGAAAGCCGGGGACGCCGGGCTTGAGCGCCAGGTCGATGCGCTGGGTCGTGGCTGGGACGGGCAGTCCGGCATCGGCGACGGTCAGCATGTCTGAATGTTCGAGGTGGGCGATGACGGTGGAGATGGGAGCATTGATAATTCCTGTTTTTTTCATGGCGATGGTTTCCTTTCACATATAAATTTTTCAACTTCGGCGCGGCTGGGGAGTGAAGGCTGCGCCCCGGCGCGGGTGACTGAAATGGCAGAGGCGGCGCTGGCGAAAGCCGCGGCGCCCGCGATGGTCTGCCCTTCACACAAACCCACTGCCAGCGCGCCAACAAAACAATCCCCGGCAGCGGTAGAGTCAACAGCCTGCACCGGGCAGGCTGGAATTAACATTTCCGTGTTCGTTCTTCCATCAAAAAATAAGGCACCCTGATCCCCCATGGTAACGATCAGATCTTTCACACCCAATGAAAGCAATTGTTTAGCAGACTGATGGATGTCGGCGGCAGCGAGGTCCGCGCCGGTCATCAGCCCCACTTCGTATTCATTGGGAAGCAGGACATCCACCAGATGCAGCAGGTCTGGTTCCAGCACTTGCGCGGGCGCCGGGTTCAGCAGGACTTTTGCCCCGCCCGCAGAGGCGATCTGTGCGGCAGTGTAAATGGTTTCAAGCGGGGTTTCGAGCGGCATGACCAGCACATCAAACTTCCCGATGGACAGCATGGCTTTTTCGACATCGGCGGCGGTCAGTTCAAAGTTCGCGCCGGATGCCACCGCGATGCTGTTCTGCCCCTTTGCATCCACTTGAATTAATGCCACGCCGGTCGCGGATTCGGGATGCACCAAAACGTGGGTTGTGTCGATCCCTTCCGCGCTCAGGGTCTGCCGCATTTCACGCCCAAAGGCATCGTCACCGACACAGCCGATCATGGTAACGCGCGCCCCAAGACGCGCAGCGGCAACCGCCTGGTTCGCGCCTTTTCCGCCGGGAAAGGTCTTGAAGACACCGCCCAGCAGCGTTTCACCGGGCCGCGGGATCTTGGGCATCCGCACCACCAGGTCCATATTAAGACTTCCAACTACGACAATTTTCATATTGTCACTTCTTTGAATAAGTCAGGCATGGATATATAATAACGGGAACACCTGCGTTGCATGGGTCTGGCAGCGAACCGTGGTCCATGCGGCAGGTGCCCCCCTCTGGAGGAGGCAGACAGGTTAATCACCTGTCCGCCTCCTCCTCTGCTATTCCAACTAACTCATTATATAACGGCTATGGGCAGCTGGTCTTGCCGTTGGGGGCAAAGCCGGTGTATTGGCAGGCATTTTCAGCGGTCAGCAGAACCATATCGATGGACTGCTTTTCGGGCTTGCCGGTCTTGCCGGTCTTGATGAAGGCATCAGCCTGAATGGCGGCCTGGATGGCCATTTCAGCCACGGGCTGAAGAGCGCCAGCGTCGATGCTGCCGGCGAGGATGGAGGCATTGACATCGTCCGAGCCGTCAAAGCCGACGACGAAGACATCGCTCATGCCAGCGGCGTCAAGCGCAGCCTGGGCGCCGAGCGCCATGGTGTCGTTACCACAGATGACACCCTTGACATCGGGGTTGGCCTGGAGCAGGCTTTCCATCACATCAAAGGCTTCGGTCTGGCTCCAGTTGGCGGTCTGCTGGGCAACCATTTCCATGCCGGTCAGTGCATCGAGCACATCATGATAACCCTGCGAGCGGACATGGGCATTGGTGTCGGTGTCGCGGCCGGTCAGTTCGATGTATGTGCCTTCTTCACCCATCAGGCGGGCAAATTCTTCGGCCAGGATGGTCGCGCCCTGGTAATTGTTGGAGACGATCTGGGAGACTGCAACGCCTTCCTGGGTAATTTCACGGTCAACGAGGAAGGAGGGGATGCCGGCATCTTTGGCAGCCTGAACGGCGGCCACGGTGGCATCAGCGCCAGCGTTGTCGAGGATGATGGCTTTCGCGCCCTGCCCGATGCAGCTTTCGAACAGTTCAAGCTGTTTGTTGGCATCGTCGTTATGGACGAGTTTGAGGGTGGTGTAGCCCAGTTCTTCCGCTTTGGCGGCTGCGGTTTCCTGCATGGAACCAAAGAAGGGATTCTCAACACCGGGCACGATCACGCAGATCAAGCCGCCTTCTGCTGCAGCGGGTTCAGCCACCACAGGGGTGCAGGCTTCGGTGGAGCCGGTGGGGGCAAAGCCCTTGTACTGGCAGGCATTTTCGCCGGTCAGCAGCACCATGTCAATGGATTGCTTTTCGGGTTTGCCGGTCGTGCCGGTCTTGATGAAGGCATCAGCCTGAATGGCGGCCTGGATGGCCATTTCAGCCACGGGCTGGAGAGCGCCAGCATCGATCTTGCCGGCCAGAATGGAATCGTTGACATCGTCTGAGCCGTCAAAGCCGACGACGAAGACATCGCTCATGCCGGCGGCATCCAAAGCAGCCTGGGCGCCGAGCGCCATGGTGTCGTTACCGCAGATGACACCCTTGACATCGGGGTTGGCCTGCAAAAGGCTTTCCATCACATCGAAGGCTTCGGTCTGGCTCCAGTTGGCAGTCTGCTGGGCAACCATTTCCATACCGGAGATGGCGTCGAGCACATCGTGATAACCCTGCGAGCGGACATGGGCATTGGTGTCGGTGTCGCGGCCGGTCAGTTCAATGTACTTGCCTTTTTCACCCATCAGGCGGGCAAATTCTTCAGCCAGGATGGTCGCGCCCTGGTAGTTATTGGAAACGATCTGGGAGACTGCAACGCCTTCCTTGCTGATCTCACGGTCGACGAGGAAGGAGGGGATGCCGGCGTCTTTGGCTTTCTGGACGGCGGCCACGGTGGCATCAGCGCCAGCGTTGTCGAGGATGATGGCTTTGGCGCCCTTGCCGATGCAGCTTTCGATCAGTTCAAGCTGTTTGTTGGCGTCGTCGTTATGGACGAGTTTGAGGGTGGTATAGCCAAGTTCTTCCGCCTTCTTGGCGGCAACTTCCTGCATGGAACCAAAGAACGGGTTTTCAACACCGGGCACGATCACGCAGACCAAACCGCCTTCTGCTGCAGCGGCGGGTTCTGTGGCCGCAGGTGCGGCAGGCTGGCAGGCGCCGAGGAACATCCCCAGCACTACGATCAGACTCAGTAAAACGATGAACTTCTTGTTAGACATGTTTCTTCTCCTTAATATTGTTATGGTTACAAAAAAGAACAATTTGAAAAAGCACGGTCAGTATTTGAAGCATTGATGGAAAAAAATCAACTCCTTTCCGAGAGCATGGCTCTCAAGTACTTTTGATCACAGTTTGTCTACCGGACAAATGTCGTTGCGTTGTCATTGCGAGGCGGTTTGTGCCGAAGCAATCTCCTGTTTCACGGGAATTTCTGGTCAAAAGAGGATTGCCACGCCGCCATAGAACAAGAGCGGCGGCTCGCAATGACATACGGGGTAGAGACAACAGTTATTTCATTTCCTGTTGTTCCTGAAGAGCGATCCGTTCCTGCATCCGCGCCTGAACCTGATCGATAATCACAGCCAATACGATGACAGCGCCTTTGATGACCTTTTGCCAGAAGGACGAGACGCCCATCATGACCAGGCCATCGCCCAGCACGCCGATGACGAAGGCGCCGATCAATGTGCCGCCCATGCTGCCGCGTCCGCCGGCCAGGGAAGTACCCCCCAGCACCACGGCCGCGATGGCATTCAACTCAAAGGATTCCCCGGTGGCCGGGTGGGCGGCGACCAACTGCGAGGCGATGATCAAACCGACCAGCGCCGAACAGAAACCACTGATGCTATAGACAATGATCTTGCTGCGGGCGATGCGCACGCCGGAGAGTTCCGCCGCGCGTTCGTTGCCGCCGATGGCGTACACGTGACGTCCGAACGGCAGACGGGTGGTGACGATGTAAGCCACCAGGGTCAGAATGCCCATCAGCCAGATCGAGTAGTTGACGCCCAAAAAATTGCCGGCGCCCAATATCTCGAAGCCCGTATTGCCATACTCGGGGCGGCCGATCAGGTTGGGGAAGGTGTAGCCGTTATTCCGCAAGCCGGCGATGCCGCGCGCCACATACAACATGCCCAGCGTGGCGATGAAGGGGGCAACATTAAAGCGCGTGATCACAAAACCGCTGATGGCGCCCATCAGGGTGCCCAATGCCAGCGAAAGCAGAACGATCATCCAGGTATGGGGGTAGATGATGATGCCCAATTGCGGCAGGTTGATGCCTTCGTTGATCAGCCCGCCCGCGATCATGGCGACCATCCCAACGATCGAACCCACCGAAAGGTCAATGCCGCCGGTCAGGATGACGAAGGTCATGCCAATCGCCAGCAGCGCATTGATGGCCACATGCTTCGACATGATCACAATATTGCCTGTGGTCAGGAACTGCGGGGTCAGTGACGTGAACACCACGAAGACCAGAATGAGGGCGATAAAAGCCCGGCCGCGTAACAGGAATTGCTGCACGTCGGTTTTGGTGATATTGCGCCTCTTCTTCATCGGCGCCGGGTTTGTTTTAGTTTCCTGATCCATGATGATTGCCTCCGTTTGATGGGCCGTGACCAACCGCTGAAGCCGCGACCAATTTTTCTTCCGTAGCCTCTTGATGTGAAAACTCGCCGGTAATGGCGCCTTTCGACATGACCAGAATGCGGTCGGACATTGCCAGCACTTCCTTGAGTTCCGACGAGACAAAGATCACGCCGTACTTCTGCGCCGCCAGGCGGTTCATAATTTCGAAGATCTCGGACTTTGCGCCGACATCGATGCCGCGCGTGGGTTCGTCGAGCAGCAGCACTTTGGGATGGGTGAGCAGGCCTTTTCCCACCACCACCTTCTGCTGGTTGCCGCCGCTGAGCGCGGTGATCGGCTGCAGCGGATTGGCCACGCGGACGGATAATTCCTTGATCTGCTGGTCGGTGGCCGCTTTTTCCTCTTTGCGCGCCAGGAAGATACCCTTGAGATATTTCTTCAGGCTGGCGAGCAGCATGTTATCCATGACCGAAAGGGTCTGTACCAGGCCGTAGCGCTGGCGGTCTTCGGGCACCAGCACAAAACCCGACTCGATGCGTTCTGAAATGGTGGTGACGGTCACGGGCTGGCCGTTCAGCTGGATCCTGCCCGTCGCCTGCGGACGCGCCCCCGCGAGGCAGTCCACCAGGTCGGAGCGGCCGGCGCCCATCAGGCCGTAAAAGCCGAGGATCTCGCCTTCGCGCAGTTCAAAGGAAACATGATCGAGCAGGTATCCGCCACCGGCGCGCGGCATGGTCATGTTCTCCACTTTGAGCAGTACATTGCCCAACTGATGTTCCTTGCGGGTGAACAGGTTGGCGGGGTTGCGTCCCACCATTTTCTCGATCAGCCAGGGGACGTTGATGTCCTTTGCCTCGGCCTCAGCCACCTTGCGGCCATCGCGCAGGATGGTGATGTAGTCGCCGATCTGCAGGAGTTCCTCCAGTTTGTGCGAAATGTAAATGATGGCCACGCCGCGCGACTTGAGTTCCCGAATGATGCGGAACAGCACCTCCACTTCGGCGGCGCTGAGGGCCGAGGTCGGCTCGTCCATGATCAGGATGCGCACATCCTGCGCCAGCGCCTTGGCGATCTCCACAATTTGCTGTTCACCGAGCCGCAGATCGCCCAACAGTTGATCGGGGTCAATTTTCTGTTCGAGCCGGTTGATCAGTTCGCGGGCCTGTTCCCTCTGGGGCTTGTGCGCGATCAGACCACTGCGCGTTTTTTCGCGCGCCAGAAAAATGTTATCGACCACGCTCAGGTTGGCGCACAAGTTCAGTTCCTGGTAAATGATGCCGATGCCGAAACGGTTGGCATCCAGCGGGGAATGCAGTTGGATCTCACGTCCGTCCAGCAGGATCCTGCCGTGGGTGGGGCGTTCAACCCCGGCCAAAATTTTCATCAGCGTGGATTTGCCCGCTCCGTTCTCGCCGATCAGGACGTTTACCTTGCCCTGGCGAACACTGAACGAGACATCCTCCAACGCCACCGTGCCGGGGAAGATCTTGGTGATATTTTCGGCGGTCAGGATGATATTTTCCACAGCGGCAGTCTCAAGGCCGGGAACAGAGGTTGGATCGGGCATCTTTATTCTCCCAATTTAATTTCAACCGGCACAATGCGAAGTTCCTTCACATCGATCTGGATCAGGTTGAATGTACGGATGGTGAATGCGCCTTTAAATGAAATGGTCTTCCCGACCAGGTTATCGCGGTCGATGCCCCCCAGCACCGTGGCGAGAATGCGTTTATTGATCTCGGAGGCCGCCTTGCCGTACTCGGTCTGTTCCTTGAAGTCACCAAAGGTAATGAACCCGACCGCGTCACGCACCGAGGTCTCATCACTGGGGATGCGGGTACCGACATAAAGCAGGGTCTTGATGGGGCCGTCGTAGCCATCGAGCGCAACTTCCACCGTCCCGAGGCTGGTCTCGGTGTTAACGCTGACGATCTTGCCGCTGCCTTTCACCATATAGACATGCGCTTCGCCGACCGTGATCGAACCATAATCCTTGGCGATGGCGATCAACTCATCCTTGGGCGCCGTACCGTCGGCAGCGGGCCGCATAGCAGACAGGATCAACGGGAACTCGACCGCCTTTTCGTTGAAGGTCGGCAATAGCTCGGATTCCCAGATCCCGTCCACATAGATGACAGGGTCGAAGGTTTCACTCTGAACTGCTTTTGCGGCATCTTCGATGCTGACCACCGTGAAGCCGTAGCGTCCGGCGAGGAACAGCAGCACAATGACCGCCAATGCAATGAAGATCGAGACGTTTTTTTGTTTCATGGATTTATCCTTGTGTGGGTTGATACAAAACCTGCTGCACGGCTGCCTGCCAGCCGGCAAACAACTGCCCGGCGCGGGCGGGAGACATGGAGGGACTGTATTCCACGTAACCCGCAGGCAGGTTTTGCAAATCTGCCAGGGAGGCATAAACTTTAAGTCCAAGCGCACCGCTAAAGACCGCACCCAGTGCCGAAAGTTCAGCGAGCTGGGCGGCGTGTACTTTCAATTGATTCATATCCGCCACAAACTGCATCAGCAGGGCATTGCGAACCGCGCCGCCATCGGCATGCACCATCTCCAGTTTCAGGTCCGCATCCCCGCCCATGGCACTCAGCGCCTCGGTGACCATGTAGCCGATGGCTTCGAGCGCCGCCCGCACGACATGCGCGCGGGTGGTGGAAGGCGTCATGCCCAAAATGGCGGCGCGGGCATCGGCCCGCCAGTAGGGCGCGCTGAGACCCACGAAGGCGGGAATAAAATAAACACCGTCACTATCGGAGACCGACTGTGCCAGTGTTTCTGTTTCAGCAGGGTTATCAATTAACTGCAGCTGGTCGCGCAGCCAGGCGATGGTGGCGCCGGTGAAGTTAATGATGCCTTCAAAGGCGTAGGTGGGCTGTCCATCCTGAACCCAGGCCAGCGCCGTGACCGAGCCGCCGGCCGACAGGCGCTTCTCGTGACCGATATTCAGCAGGACCGACGAACCGGTGCCGAAGGTCACCTTGGCGCTGCCGGGGGTGAAACAGCGTTGGGCAAAGAGCGCCGCCTGTGAATCACCCATGACCCCATGGATGGGAATGCGCCGGTTGAGGCAGCCCGCCAGGTCGGTATCGCCGAACCAGGCCGAGGATTCACGGATCTCGGGCAATTCGCCAAACTCCAGCCCGAAGACATCACACAAC
>JAIFNG010000151.1 GCA_020047815.1 Anaerolinea sp. | reverse complement strand
AAAGCATGGCGCCGATGGCAACGATCAGAAGGAAATACACAAAAAACGATTGACTACGGGAATTCACGGAATCCTCCAAATTTGACTTTCGTCTGGATTATACCAAGCCAACCCCTTGAACAACGCGTACGGGGGAATTTTATATGATTTTCTAATACGGCTTTTTACTACCGAAATCAGGTTGTAAAAACAAATAGGCTTGAGTTTCCCCTGTGGAGCGCATGCGGGGTTGTACGGTCAAATTTGGATGTGCCGAGTCCCGAAAAACATACGCGATAAAATATTTTTTATGGTACAAATGACCCTGATCCAGTTGCAGATTTCTGCAAAAAAACCTCACAAAAACATGACAACTAATCTCCAAGATCGCTCATCTCTCACGCGCTATGCCTGGCTATCCATAAGTGCCGCTGTCATCACCATTACTTTAAAGTCCCTGGCCTACCTTCTTACTGGTTCAGTGGGACTACTTTCCGATGCGCTGGAATCTGTAGTCAACCTTGTCGGCGCATTGATGGCATTGGCAATGTTGACGGTAGCCGCCCGCCCTGCAGATGAAGACCACACCTACGGACACAGCAAAGCTGAATACTTTTCAAGCGGTGTTGAAGGAACGCTAATTTTGATCGCTGCCGTAAGTATTGTCATTACAGCCATTCCAAGACTCATTACACCAAAACCAATTGAACAGGTCGGACTGGGTTTGGGGGTTTCAGTGGCAGCCTCGCTTGTAAACCTGACCGTCGCGCTGATCCTGTTAAAGGCCGGCAAACGCTTTAACTCGATCACACTTGAAGCCGATGCGCATCACTTAATGACAGACGTTTGGACTTCTGTCGGTGTGCTGGCTGGAGTAGGTTTGGTTGCGCTTACCGGATGGGAACGTCTGGACCCCATTGTGGCGTTCATCGTCGCCGCAAATATTATCTGGTCGGGGGTTCGCATCGTACGCATGTCTGCCTTGGGATTAATGGATACGGCTCTGCCCCTTAATGAGCAAACCCTGATAAAAAGCATCCTGGAGAAATACACTCAAAACGGAGTGGAATATCACGCGCTTCGCAGCCGCCAATCCGGATCGCGACAGTTCGTGTCGTTTCATGTATTGGTTCCCGGCAAATGGACAGTCCAACGAGGACATCGACTATTGGAAGCCATTGAAGCGGATATCCGCCGCGCAATGCCGAGCGTCACTGTGTTCACCCACCTGGAGTCGCTCAATGACCCTGCTTCATGGGAGGATACCCTTTTAGACCGCCCGGAAACTCCAGTCTCCAAATAAAATTTCTCCTACTCCAACACCAACTCGACAGGACAATGGTCTGATCCCATTACTTCATTGTAAATAATCACATCTTTCACGCGCGGCAAAAGATTTTCAGAAACAAGGAAATAGTCCAACCGCCAGCCGATACCCCGCTTACGCGCATTGAGACGATATGTCCACCAGGTATATTCCACCTTATCGGGATACAGGTGACGGTACGCATCCACAAAGCCGTGATCCAAAAACTTTTGTACCCACTCACGTTCTTCGGGTAAGAAGCCTGAGGTCTTTTCATTCTCTTTTGGGTTTTTCAAATCGATCGGCATGTGAGCCGTATTGAAATCTCCGGTAATGATAATACTCTCCCCTTTTTTATGAAGGGCATCACAGATGTCCAGCAAATGGGCATAAAACGAAAGTTTATAATCCACACGCTCCTGTCCACGTTGCCCGTTCGGGAAGTAAATGTTAAAAAGGCGGATACCCTTCAGGACAGTCTGAATCACGCGCCCTTCCACATCAAATTGTTCGTCGCCCATTCCTACGACAATTTCATCTGGCTGATGTTTGAAAAGGGTTGCAACACCACTGTACCCGGGACGTAGTGCCGCATTCCAGACGTGGGGAAGTTTCAACATCGAACGCTGTTCATCATCCAACTGCTCCTCACGCGCCTTCACCTCCTGCAGACACAACGCATCAGGCGACTTGGCAAATGCCCAATCCAAAGCACTTTTACCAAGCGCAGCACGAATTCCATTTACATTCCAGGTAATTATATTCATCGGTTAATCCTTGTTTTTTCTATGGTAAACTTGCGATCAAGAGACACAATCAAATGAATAGTACAAATGTCAAGCGCATTGTATGTATTGAAGATGAACCAGAAATGATCGACCTCATTCAACTCATCCTAAGCCGTCGCGGTTTTGAGGTGATTGGCGCTTCAGGCGGAAAAGAGGGGCTTCAGCTGGTGCGTGACACGCATCCCAACCTTGTATTGCTTGACTTAATGATGCCTGACATGGACGGGTGGGAAGTATACCAACAAATGAAAGCCGAAGAATCGACACATAACATCCCGGTCGTCATTGTTACTGCAAAAGCGCAAAATATTGATAAAGTGCTTGGTTTGCACATCGCAAAAGTGGACGATTATATTGCCAAGCCATTTGGGCCGCAGGAACTTATAGATAGTGTTGAAAAAATTCTCAACCGACCATCATCCTGATGTTTCTTTTACAGGGCGGCAAAAAAGCCGCCTTGTTTTATGATTAGTTATGCCCCAAGCCATCTTCATCTACAACCTAAAAAAAGAAATCAAAGATCCGCCACTTGTAGGTTATTGCGATTCGTTTTTATGCCGTCTGCGCGGACTTATGTTCCGCTCACACCTTAGACTTGACGAAGGGCTGCTCCTGGTTGAAAAACAAGATTCACGCCTTGATACTTCGATCCACATGTTCTTCGTCCCCTTTGATATCGCAGTATTTTGGATCAACTCCGAAAAGATCGTTGTGGACAAAGTCGTCGCCAAATCATGGCATCCCGCATATTTCCCAAAAGCAAACGCAAAATACACCCTGGAAATACACCCTGATCGCATTGGGGATTATGAAATCGGTGATAAAGTAGAATTTATAAACCATCTGTGATCCCGGCTTACACCCCGCTACCCCTCCAAAAACCCATGGCCAAACGTCCTCTTCAATTCATTCTTGTTCTTTCCTTGCTGCTCCTCAATTATCAACCTGCATATGCCCAGGAATCCGGCAGCGGGCCTGTTTACGTAGTACAACCCGGTGACAGCCTTTCCTCCATTGCAGTATTTTTCAGCATCAATTTGTCTGACTTGATGTCTGAAAATGGCATCACAGACCCAAACCAACTGGATGCCGGACAACAACTTGTCATTCCCGGGCTAAATGGCATTACCGGGGTCATCAACACTCAACTGGTAAATTTTGGAGATTCTTATCGAAGCCTTACCCGACGCACACAAGTACCGCTGGACATGTTCAAGAAATTGAATCACATCGTCAGCCCAAGCGAATTCTACGTGGGGGTGAACATGATCGTGCCAGTTCAAGATGAGAGTCAAAAGCTTAACAAACGAATCTCAACCACTTACGGCGAATCCCTGCTCGAAGCAGCGGTCAAACAAAATACAGACGTATGGACTATTGCTCATTACAACAAACTGCAAGGTTCCTGGGATGTCCTGCCAGGCGACACTCTTTTCACACCTGGTGAAAATGACGGGGTATTTGCAAGCGGATTGCCCTCAATTTTCCTGACTGCAGAGATCCGTGACCTGCCCATCAAGCAGGGCGGCACAGGTGTAATCAAAGTGAAGACCGAACCCAATATTTTGCTTGGCGGAGTTCTGGTCGATCATCAATTACACTTCTTCCCTCTGGAAGATGGGACTCAGGTTGCGTTACAAGGCGTTCATGCCCTGCTCCCGCCTGGTACTTATCCCCTGCGGCTGGACGCAACCCTTCCCGATGGAAGCAAACAATCTTATGAACAAAATATTTTGATCGTCTCGGGAAATTATCCCGACGACCCGCTTCTTTATGTTGACCCTGTAACCATTGACCCCAACGAGACAGAACCTGAATTAAATCAGCTTATCAGCATAACAACTCCTGTCAACCCTGAAAAGCTCTGGAATGGTGATTTTAAATCACCTGCATCCCAATATGCAGAAGCCACCTACTTTACTTCCCGTTTCGGAAATCGTCGTACTTACATAGGTATAAACACGGAAAATTCGGTTCAAGGATTTCACACAGGGCTTGACTTTGGCGGTGGAACAGGACTTCCCATCACGGCCCCCGCGCGCGGAAAAGTCATATTTGCAGAACCCTGGACGGTACGCGGCAATACGACGATCATTGACCACGGCTGGGGTGTTTACAGCGGATTTTGGCACCAATCAAAATTTTATGTACAGGCAGGCGATATGGTAGAGCAAGGGCAGGTAATCGGCGAAGTGGGGGGCACGGGTCGTGTCACAGGTCCACACCTGCATTGGGAATTGTGGGTAAATGGCATACAGGTTGATCCACTTGACTGGTTAACCCTTACATACCCATAAACTAAACCTGCCTAGCCAATAAATCGCGGGTTCCATCTAAATTGGTTGTGCATCATATATAACTATGCTAAACTCGCCTCCCAATGAATAATACGATCAACTTTCTAAAACAAAGTGACATTTTTTATCAATTCACGCCCACTCAATTGGAATTGGTGGCAAATTTGTGTCAGGAAGTTGTTTTTAACGCCGGTGATCTAATCTTCCAGGAAAATTCCGACAGCAAGGAATTATATGTGATCGGACAAGGCGAAGTGGATATTGTAATTAATTGCAATGTGGGGAATACCGAAAAAAAGAAAATTGTCGTTGCACGGCTGCGGAGGGGTCAATCATTTGGTGAAGTGGCACTGGTGGACGAAGGATTGCGTTCCGCTTCGGCACGCGCCGTGCAAAGGAATACACTCCTGCTGATTATTCCACGCGAAAAACTCATGCTACTATGCGAAGCATATCCACAACTGGGCTATCGCCTAATGTACAACCTCGCGGCAGACCTTGCAATGAAGATTCGCAGCACGGATTCAAGGATTCGTGAACAACTTTTATATAAACCAGCAGACAAAAATTAAACGGAACTTTTGCGCCGGCTACGGGTTGTTTTTTTATGATGGTATCACGGAGGAAAGGGAATAACATCACTTGACTTAGTACCATAAGCATTTTATGATTAGAAAGTAATCTAAGCGTAAAATAAACGGCTTAGGGTAGTCTCAAAATTCCATGCGTAGGAGGTGAGGCTGACATAGTAAGCATTGTCTGCTGTTAGGTATACACCCGCATATGCGGGCCGTCGAATTCACCTAATATAATTTTTGAGGAGCAAGAAAAATGAATAAACGTTTGTTCGTTTTACTTTCAGCCCTAATCATTGCCAGCATGGTGCTTACTGCCTGCGGCGGTGGAAGCGGCAGTGCAGCCAAGACTATCAAGATCGCCACCCAATCCCCGCTCTCCGGCGACATGTCCGTTGTCGGTGTTGACATTAAACGCGGCGCAGAAATGGGTCTTGAGCAGATGGGCGCAGCGCTGACCGAAATGGGCTTCAAGGTCGAATTGGCTCCATTTGACGATCAGGGCAACCCCGATACTGGTGTTGCAAACGCCAAGCAGATCGTGTCAGACCCCGCCATTTTATGTGTGGTTGGACACTATAACTCCGGCGTACAAATCCCTTCATCAGAAGAATATCACAATGCCGGACTGGCAAATGTCTCTCCTGCAAACACCAACCCGAAGGTTACCACTCGGGGTTATCTGGAAGTCAACCGCATTGTAGGTCGCGATGACGTTCAGGGTGTTGTGGGCGCCGACTTTGCTTTTGAGCAGGGAATGACAAGCGCATTTGTTGTTCATGACAAAACTGCCTATGGACAGGGCATTGCTGAATTCTTCCGACAGGAAGCTGAAGCAAAAGGCATGAAAGTGCTCGGATTTGAAGGTACCGAAGAAAAAGCCAATTTTGATGCACTTCTCTCCCCAATCCTAGCTGCCAACCCGGACGTGGTCTACTTCGGCGGTATGTACGGACAGGCTGCGATTTTGTTCAAGCAAGCCCGCGAAAAAGGCTATATGGGCATGTTCTTGAGCGATGATGGCTTTGATTCATCCGATGCAGCCAAAATCGGCGGACAAGCTCTTCTTGACGGTAAGGGCACCTACTACTCCACCGTTTCTGGGCCCGCGTCTGTCTACCCAGGCACAGCCAAGTTCATCACCGATTTCAAAACCAAATACAGCTCTGACCCACAGCCCTTCGCTGCCCAGGGTTATGATTCAGCTGGTATTTGCTTGAAAGCCATTGAAGCAGCTGCCAAAGCCAAGAATGGCGAAATGCCCACTCGCGGAGAAGTTGCTCAGGCAATCCGTGCATTGAAAGACTATCCTGGCATCACCGGCACCATTACCTTTAACTCCATTGGCGACCCGGTCGTCGCAAAATACTTCGTGATCAAAGTCGGCTCGACCGATCCTGCGCTGTGGCCGACCAACCCAATTGACCAGACTCTTGATATTGCTCCCCCTGCCCCGTAAAAAATCTTAAATAACACGTCTCCCGGCTCTTCAAGAAGAGCCGGGAGTATTTTCAATCTCCGGAGCAGTTATGAAACGATTTTTTAAATCAATTAATGTGCGCGAGCTACTCCTCCCTTTGGGTCAGCTGATTATGTTCTCATTGGGAAGTGCGGTTGTTTTATCTGCCATTGTACTAGTTCTTGCGCTGATGCTTGATAAGACCGCCATTGGTATGGCAGTCACTGAGCGGTTCAATGCCTCGTTGTTCACCTATACCCTGATAAACCTGCCTCAGGTATTGATTGACGGGCTGACCATCGGATTCGTCTATGCAGCGGTTGCGCTAGGATACACCATGGTCTATGGGGTGTTGGAGTTTATCAATTTCGCGCACAGCGAAATTTTTGCTGTCGGCGCGTTTGTAGGCGTCGAAATACTGATTGCTCTCGAAACAGCCGGCGTACTTTCCAGAGTCTCCTTGGGGATGGCTTTTGGTATTCTGATCCTTGCCATTTTTGCGGGAATGTTCGCCGCCGGTGCCCTGGCTGTGACTGTGGAGCGGGTTGCATATCGCCCGTTGCGTGGTGCGCCACGCCTGGTGCCGCTTATTTCGGCGATTGGCGTTTCATTTCTTTTACAAGACCTAATCCGCCTGGTGGAAGGATTAACAACAGGACAATTCAATCGGATTTTCCCCACTTTTGGTAACTTTGATGAGCGCCTGATATTCGGCGAGGTTGGGTTGGGGGCTACGACCATCACCATGGGTATCTCGATCAAATCCATCATTGTAATTGTCGGCGCTGTCCTCATGCTGGTAGGCCTTAATTACCTGGTAAATGCGACCAAAGTTGGAAAAGCGATTCGCGCTGTTGCGCAGGACCGCCCAACTGCCAGCCTGATGGGTATTGATGTCAATCGCATTATTTCGCTGACCTTCCTGGTGGGAGGTTTGCTGGGTGGTGCTGCAGGTGTTCTCTATGCTTTGAAATTTACCCGCATCGACCCGTTTGTTGGTTTCTTTCCCGGACTCAAAGCCTTCACGGCGGCTGTCATGGGAGGCATCGGCAATCTAACCGGCGCCCTGTTGGGGGGCATCGTATTGGGCATGTTGGAAACTTTCGCAGGCTCGTATATGGGGGTTTTCACCATGGGTGCAGCCGGTACGGAATATAAAGATATTTTTGCTTTCACAATCCTGATTTTGGTGCTAATTTTCCGCCCGCAAGGTTTGATGGGCGAGAACGTCAGCCAGAAGGCGTAGGAGGACGTTATGGCACAATTCCAACTTTATTTTCAGAAACTACAAAAAAATATCCACAACGGGTATTGGCCTTATGTAGCAACAGTGGCACACGCCCTGCTTGGCTCCATCTTGGTCTACTTCAGTCCCCGCTCTACATTTGCCTTTCTGGTTTTGATGACTTCGTTTTTCTCGCTCTACTACCTTAAGGCAAACAACCGTTTTAAATTAATTACCGGGATAGTTCTGGCTTTGATCATTATCCCTGTTTTGGGTGTGCGTAATATCTTCTATCTGGAAATCATTTTTCAGATCAGCGTCTTCGCAGCCCTGGCACTCGGACTAAATATCATCGTAGGCTTTGCAGGTCTTTTGGTACTTGGATACGTGGCATTCTACGCAGTAGGCGCCTACCTATGGGGTTTCTTTGGCTCCCAACAGTATTTTGTCATGCCCTATGCTCCCGGCACCCAGCCGGCAGACCTGCCGTTCCTGCTCTCCGGGGATATGTTTTACCCCTTCCTGCTACTGGCAATTATTGCAGCTGCGTTGACCGGCATCTTGATCGGTCTGCCCGTCATGCGCCTACGTGGCGACTATCTTGCCATCGTAACCCTGGGTTTTGGTGAAGTGATTCGCGTGCTGGCGAACAATCTGGATAAACCGCTCAACTTTACCAACGGACCACAGGGAATCACTCCCATTCAACGTCCCACTCTGCCTGGGTTTGTGTTGGACGGTTTTAACGGGTTATTTGGAGGTATAGTCGGACATCCTGTGGATCAGGCATCCTTGTATAACGTGATGTTCTATATCCTGGCACTGATCATCATCATCACGATTGTGTTTGTCACAAAAAACCTGGAAGACGCAAAAATCGGGCGTGCATGGGCTGCGATTCGCGAAGACGAGACAGCCGCAGTGGCAATGGGTATCCCGATTGTCAAGATGAAGCTGATGGCTTTTGCAATTGGCGCATCCTTTGCTGGTGCGATGGGAGCGCTGGTTGCCGCCAGCCGGACCTTTGTCAGTCCCGAATCATTTTCGTTCATGCAATCCATCGGTGTCTTGTCGATGGTTATCCTGGGCGGACTAGGCAGCATCCCCGGGGTAATTTTAGGCGCGGCGACGGTCACTATTTTAAACCTGCAAATCCTGCAAGGTTTTTCGCTCTACCTGAGCCAGCTGCGCCAAAGTGACGCCGTCATCCCGATCATCAATTTCGCATGGAGGGACCTGTCTGCGCAGCTTGACCCGGCCAAATACCAGCGTCTGCTGTTTGGAACGATCCTGGTTCTGATGATGATTTTTCGTCCCGATGGATTGATCCCGGCTGAACGCCGCAAGCGAAAAATGATCTCGGAAACAAGCGAAGTCGAGAAATAGGCGAGGAACTCATGTCACTGATAAATGCGACTCGCGTTGTAAAACGTTTTGGCGGTTTGATGGCCGTCAACAAAATGGACTTTAACCTGGAAAAGGGTGAGATCGTCAGCATCATTGGCCCGAATGGTGCCGGTAAAACAACCTTCTTCAACACCATCACTGGCATCTACAAACCCGAAGAAGGCCAGATCATGTTCAATGGCAAATCCTTGATCGGTTTGCGACCTGATCAGATTGCTGAACGAGGCATCTCACGCACCTTCCAAAACATCCGTTTATTCAGCAATATGTCGGTCATTGAAAATATCCTGGTGGGTATGCACCCACATTTGAAACAATCGGCTGTTGACTCATTGTTGCGCCTGCCTTCCTTTAAAAAAGAGGAGTTGGACGCAGAGAAAAAAGCCGAGGAACTGATGGAATATGTCGGAGTGAAAGGCGTGGGCAATGAACTGGCGAAAAACCTACCCTACGGCGCGCAACGCCGCGTGGAAATTGCACGCGCCCTGGCTGCGAACCCATTATTATTATTGTTGGACGAACCGACTGCCGGCATGAACCCGCTTGAGACCGAAGATGCCATCAAACTTTTCCG
This sequence comes from Anaerolinea sp., assembly GCA_020047815.1. GTDB lineage: Bacteria > Chloroflexota > Anaerolineae > Anaerolineales > Villigracilaceae > Villigracilis. Next base: position 3,654 of record JAIFNG010000151.1, on the reverse strand, counting down.
CCGCATCCGTGATGAAAAAGGTATCACGGTCTTGCTGATCGAACATGACATGCGCGTGGTGATGAATATATCTGAGCGTATCAGTGTAATGGACTATGGAGAAAAGCTTGCTGAAGGCACTCCTGCCGAAATCCGCGCCAACCCGCGCGTGGTGGAAGCCTACCTGGGCAGAGGCGCAGTTGCCAGCCAACACGAGGAGAAGGAGTTATGAGCCTGCTTACCCTTGAAAATGTCCACAGTTATTACGGGCGCATCCATGCCTTGCAAGGCATATCGTTGACCGTTGAAGAAGGCGAAATCGTCACCCTGATTGGCGCAAATGGTGCGGGCAAGAGCACAACCTTGCGTACCATCTCCGGACTTATCCACCCCAAGCAGGGGAAAATCACGATGAAGGGCAAGGAAATTTCTCACATGGACCCACACCTGATCGTCAAGGCTGGTGTAGGACACGTGCCTGAAGGCCGCGGGATTTTTCCCAAGCTAACCGTAAAGGAAAATCTGGAAATTGGCGCATTTGTGGTTGACGACCCAATCGAAGTGGAAAAACGCATGGAGTATTCTTTCGAATTATTCCCGCGACTGAAAGAGCGTTTTAACCAAAAAGGTGGCACCCTCTCTGGCGGCGAACAACAGATGCTTGCCACTGCCCGTGGTTTGATGCTCAACCCGCATATTCTGATGCTGGATGAACCATCCATGGGACTTTCTCCGGTCCTTGTGGAACTGATCTTTGACATCATCAAACAAATGAATGAGAAAGGAACCACGATCCTGCTTGTAGAACAAAATGCGCTCATGGCGCTTTCAATTGCCCATCGCGGCTATGTATTACAGACCGGACAGATAGTTCTGACGGATACCGCTGCCAATTTGAAAAAGAATGATATGGTTAAGAAGGCCTATTTAGGTATTGAGTAGACAGTTTTCGGTCATCAATATCTGGTAATGAACGATAATAACGCAGAGGATTTCATCCTCTGCGTTATTAAAAAAAATAGTGCTTTATTTGATCCTATTGCAAACTCTGCAATGTAAATCCCGTATACAGGTTTGTGCAGGCACGAACAACAGCCAAATCCGGCTCCTAAGCGTCAAAAGTAATTGCCGGCATACTATTGACCTATATTCAAAACAGTTATACTATTAGCATTAACATTTACGCAATTTTAACTTTAGCGTCAAATTAATAAGCCGGCAGAAAGTTCACTTTTTCAAGAGAATCTGTTCGGCTTTTTGCTAAATAAAATGCGTCAATAACGTTTGGTAAAAGGAGGTGGTGCTGACAAAGCAGTGCATTGTCTGCCAATTGTAAAACCCTAAAAAGGGTAAAAATGATTCACCTATCTACTAACTAATTCGGAGGAGTTAAGAAATGATCAAACGTTTGCTCGTTGTTTTTTCGATAATGATTATTGCCAGCATGCTTCTGACCGCCTGCGGCGGCGCAGCTGCATCAAAAGAAATCAAGATCGCCATTTTGGCACCCTTGAGCGGCGCTGTACCGACCTTTGGTGTCTCCACCCGTGATGGCGCTTTGCTCGCCATTGACGAATGGAATGCCAAAGGCGGCGTGCTCGGGATGAAGATCGTCCCCGTTGTCGCCGACAGCCAATGTGCTGCTGACCCCGCTGTGAATGCCGCCAATAAAGTCATTGACCAGGACGAAGTTGGTTATATCATTGGTGAGGTATGCTCCTCGGCTTCCATCCCGATATCGGAAATTGTGAACCAAAAAATGGTCGTCCAGATCAGCCCCACTTCGACCAACCTGAATGTGACCATTAATGCGGATGGCTCTGTCAAACCCTACACCTTCCGCGCTTGCTTCATCGATCCCTTCCAGGGTACGGTAGGCGCCAAGTTCGCCCTGTCTGACCTGAAGGCTAAGACAGCTTTTGTGCTTTATGATCAGGGCAATGACTACGTGCGTGGTCTGGCTGAAGCCTTCGAAGAGGCATTCACAGCCGGTGGCGGCGAGATCGTTGGCAAGGAAACCTACACCGGTCAGGATACCGATTTCTCCGCTATCTTAGCCAAGGTTGCCGAAGCCAAACCTGATCTTATTTACCTGCCTGACTATTACAACATTGTCAACCTGGTTGCTGCCCAAGCCAAAGAAAAAGGCATTGTCGCTCCCTTCATGGGCGGCGATGGTTGGGATTCCGCTGACCTGGATCGCGTGGCTGCTGAAGGTGGTTACTTCACCAATCATTACTCCGAGCAGGATACCCGCCCGATCGTACAATCCTGGCTGGGTACCTATGGCGCCAAGTATAAGGATGCCGACGGAAAAGCTATCGTTCCCGACGCGCTTGCCACCCTGGCCTACGATGCCACCAATTTGATGATCGCCGCCATCGAAAAAGCCGGTGTTGATGACCCCACTAAGGTCAAGGACGCCATGGCTGCATTGCAATGGGAAGGCGTTTCAGGTACCATCACCTACGATGCCAATCACAACCCCATCAAATCTGCAGTCATTCTGCAGGTCAAAGATGGAAACATCACCTACGTGACATCAGTCGCCCCGTAATCTGCAATAATCACCACTGAAAGGGGGGCGGCTACGCCGCCCCCCTTTTTTGTGAGCTTTGGAGAGCCTTATGGAAAGATCAATCACCAACTCACCACCACTATCCCTATATCAGCGAATGATCAAAGGACGCTGGATCGGCAGGATATTCATATACGCCATCGGCCTTTTCGCGGCAGTCGGGATTGGCATCAAAGCTTATCAATCTCCTCCGTTGTTCGTCAACCAGATCGTAAACGGATTGCAACTTGGCTTCGTATACGCCCTGATAGCACTGGGCTACACGATGATATATGGCATCGTCAAGTTGATCAATTTTGCCCACGGTGACGTATTCATGGTTGGGGCATTTGTAAGTTATTACGCTATCAGCGGCTTTGAACTACACCTGTGGCTGTTGACGTTACTCCCCGGAATTAATCCAGCATTTGGACTGATCATTGGAACGATTTCAGTAATCCTGCTCTCCATGGCAACTTGTGCATTATTGGCGGTAACGGTGGAGCGATTCGCATACAAGCCTCTGCGGGATGCACCGCGTATTTCCGCCCTGATCACTGCCATCGGCATTTCTTTTTTTCTGGAATATTTCGGTGCCCTGCCTTTCGTTTTCACACCAAATTTCATCACCTACAAACGACCATTCCCGATCAGCATCTGGTATATCAAGGACGGCATCCATAGCTTGGAAGCTGGAATTGCGCCGCCAGATGGCAGCATAATGTTTTCCAATATTCTCATCATCATTGTACTCACGTCATTGTTCCTGTTGGTATTGTTGCAATTCATTGTCCAGCGCACTAAGATCGGTAAGGCCATGCGCGCGGTATCCTACGATAAACCAACTGCCCGGCTCATGGGTATCAATGTAGATGGCATCATTTCCATCACCTTTGCCATCGGTGCGGCATTGGCAGGTGCAGCGGGTATTCTCTATGCAACGGCTTATCCGCAGGTTGTATTCTGGATGGGAATCACGCCGGGTTTGAAAGCCTTCGTAGCGGCGGTGTTGGGGGGTATTGGGAGCATCCCCGGAGCGCTGGTAGGCGCATTGATCATGGGGCAGGCTGAGGTGTTGAGCGCAAGTTACATATCCACTCCAATGCGCGACGCGATCT
>JAIFNG010000045.1 GCA_020047815.1 Anaerolinea sp. | reverse complement strand
ACACCCGTATATGTCAGTATCTCCCCCAACACCTCTCCCTGCCAGGTCTCGACCTGGAATGACCTGTCTGACCTGCCTGACTGGTTTGATCAGTTCAGCGCTGATCAGTGCGATTATCGGATGGTTGATCAGCCAGCTCTACCCGCTCCTCAATGTTGCCATAGTTGACATTGTTGAAAGTGTGGGTTTGCCTGAAGAATCCTCTTCCCTGGTGTGGATGGGGATCGCCTTTGTGTGTGGTCTGGTCATTTCGGTGCTCTTTAACCTGATCTCTCGCTTAATTGTAAAGAGGTAAACATGAAGAAGTTAATCTCCGTTATGTTTATTGCCCTGTCGATTACCTTTGTCCTTTCCAGCGTGGTTCATGCCCAGGCCGAAGTAACCTGGGACAACCCCTCGGAGGTATTTGAAGCCTTCCCGGAAATTGTGGCCGAGGTTTTCACTGATTTCAATATTCCCAACAATTCAAGCGGTGGTCTTCCAATGTATGCGAACGCTGATGGACGGAACTGTGCTCCTGCCGGGATGGCGGAATATTATTTTCAGAATGGGGAAGGAGTGTGGTTTATCAACGGGTATGATGAGGAATTGGAGATCGCCCAATCATCCAGCGTTCTGGGTGATTGGGATGGTGTTATTCTTGATCAGCGCCAGATCGTTTATCGCAATCTCAGCCTGAATATCTTTGTTTTTAACATTCCTCCTTATACATCCATGGAACAATTTGGAACAGTGGAACTGGTGCCGGGAAGTGGTGAATACTTTGGGTTTAGGGTCACTGAATCCTGCATCAGTGCTTTTGGGGCACAAATGCCGGATGTGGAATCCCTGGTAAAAGATTTAGTGGATAAGATCTATTTATATGGGTATGGAACCACGGAATCACAATCCGGTGACGGATCGCAGCCGGAAGAAGAGCCGGTATACGAATATCTATTGGAAGAAGAAACGGAAGGGGAAGATCCGGGTGCTTTTACTGAAGAGCAATACGATGAATTGACTTACCAGGAAGATCAGCAAAGGATTCCTCCAGAGGGTTTCACTGCCACAATGACGGGGGCTGCTGTTGCAGGTGCCGTGGCAGGGACTGCGGTCGTCACGCTGGCGAGTTCTGCGCTCATCACGTTGAGTGGTTTGGGCAAGCCTGGTGCCGGAAAAGTGATCCCTCCAAAAGAACCCGTGTATTACTCCCTTGCGACCGGCAAGCCTGCACCTTTGGAACAGGTTCAGCAGGAACAACAGATGGTTAATTCCGGATACGCTTATCGGGATGGGCAATGGTATGCGCCCAGCGGCGAGTACAGGGCAGGTCCATCCATCCTTTCAACGGAATATCAGCAGGAAAAAAAGCAAAGACAGGCAGACCGCCAACAGCAATGGGCGCAGCAGGATGCGCAGGCGAAGAAGGATAACATCAAATTTGACATGGAGATCAATGAAGGCCATGCGCGGCAACACATGGTTGATGTTAAACAGAAGGGATACCAGATCATGGGTTTAAAGGCAGTCGAGTGGGCGGCAGACGCCTCCATTGCGGCAGCTTCCCGTTTTGTGCCTGGTGGCGGCGGATATGTCTTTAAAAAATGGTACGAACGGATCAAGATGGTAGGCAGAGCCGCAATGACAGGTTATGAGGAAGGCAGTCCGGCCGCGGCTTTGGAATCGCTTGCCAAAGACGTTGCTTTCAATAAGCTTTCAAAGAAGGTTCCCACCTTCGTTCCCAAACCCACCCGTGCGGCTTTCCTTGCCAAGCATGGAACTCAAGTCTACAGAGGGGTGTCCTCTGCCGGCCGGTCATTTCAAGACAGCGTCGCTTCTGAAGGTATGGATGTTGTTTATGAAGGCGGAAAGAAAATTATAAAAAAAATGGTTGGCGGTCGTTAAGAATCAAAGCCTGATTTTTAGACCCTGCCTGGAGACATAAATGGAAAAGATCAACGAGATTGACATTATTCTATCCATACCACAGTTGGATATGTTTAGCAGATCGTTCACACAACCTGTTGGTATGCTCTCGCCTTTTCGGGCGGCAAAGTTGGACTCATTATCTGGTGAAAATCAGTCACAGGAAAACGAACCGATTCCAGGCGAGTTCAGTTTGCTGGTACCTTCGTTGTTGGATCCGGCTGCCTCAGTGGGCTTAACGATTTTTCTGCAGGATGACTTGATCGACACCTCTGTATTCTATCCGGCGGTGATAAATCTTGAGGATACGGTTTCAATCTCACAGGAAGAAGGACTCCTTCGTATTCAGCAGCCAGCTCCTCTGGCTGAAATACTCTCTCTTTTACAGCAGGAGACAGTCAGTTCCAGTCAACCGGATGGATTCAGCCCCCTGGAATTAAAAGTGGAGGCAGGTTGGTTGTGGTGGGCGTTATTGGACCTGATCAATCACCCGGGTGCTGAGCGGTTGACCATACCTTTGCTCCGTCAACATCTTGAAGAATCTGCCCAGGAGCTGGAAAATCTGGCCGGGTATGCCAGTATCATCCTGGATCTTAACGCTATAAACGAAGCGGCTTTTATGGCCGGCATTAACGAGCTGTTCCAAAAGGGCATATTGACGCTTGGTCAGAACGGAACGCTGGAACCGGCCGATAGGCAGGCTGAACTTGCTGCCCAATTCCAGGCGAAAAAAACCTATATCGCTATCACGACAAATATTCTCCTGGAAAACGGGGAGTTTGGGACCATAAGGTTATATTTTGTCCAGCCTGCTGGAGGTCCCTTTATCCTGTGGTATTGGGTGGATGATGCAGTAACGATCCTGAACCTCACATCTGAAAAAGCAATTTCGATCATCACACAAATCCTTGCTGATCCCGTCTCTTATTATCAATCAGAACCACAATGAATCGGGCAATGAGCCATGCAGCGCTCGAGTCATAAGAGGATTTCAACCGATTTTTTGTATCTTCTCAAAAAAGAGAACGTCCCGAAGGTTTGAGCGGCTCAACCAGTTTTTCGAGGAAACCTTCGGGACGGTGTGTCCTTATCCCCAAAATATTGAGAAGATACGATTTTTTCCCCTTGAAAAGAGAAACACATGAGCGACTATCAACGCACGACGCGGGAATGTCCCGTCAGCCAATTCCATCCCGAACTGCGCGAGGCATTTCGGCGTTATTTTGAAGAGCACGCGCTGGCTGACGGGGAACTGGAAACCCTGCTGAGTTGTGAGACCATCTCCCGCAAGGAGGAGGCTGGCTGGCTGCCCGCTTTTTTGCAGGGCGCGCAGGATGAGACCATTATGACGGGCATGGTGCTTACATCCCAGCGGCTGATCTGGGTGCGGCGCGGGGACCAATCGGGGCTGGTGTTGAACGCGGCTGACTTGAAACAGATCCAGGTCAAGGCGTATAAGTCGTTGTTCACGAAGGATACCGGGTTGGAGGTCTTTGGATTTATCGGGGACTCGAGGGGGCAGGTGCGCGGTTTGATCGGCATGGGTACAGAGCCGGCTGCACAAAAATTTTGCGAGGAGGTCAGTCAGGCCATCAGCAAGGTGGCTCCGCCGGCGCCAAAAACCTGGGCTTCCTGGCTTTCGCGCTAGGGGGTGCGCATCCATTCCGCTGGCGAGGTGGGCAGGCGGAACCATTACTTAACAATATAAAAAAATAACATGAAATTATGATGTAGATAAACTGATTTTCGTTTCGAGCGGAGGGAGAGACCTTCTTCAACTGCAACAAAGATCTCTCCTCGAAGTGCGCTCGTCGAGATGACAAAACAGGAAAGCACTCGTCGAGATGACAAAACAGGAAAGCGCTCGTCGAAACGACAAAATAGGAAAGCACTCGTCGGGACGACAATTAATACTGTCTGTCGTTTCGAGCGGAGGGAGAAACCTTGAGGGGCTGTAATTGATCTGATGATTGAGTAGTGCGGTCGGAGGGGGTGTCAGGTCTAACAGGGTGTAATATATTTCACAAATCCTATCTGTTTTAGGGGGCATGGTTTATAATCCTTCCAATTAAATTTTCACCGTACAAATGTCACACCTGCACTTGCGTACGGTGCAAGTGTTGCGAGGCGGTTTGTGCCGAAGCAATCTCCTGTGTTACGGGAATTGCTGGTCAAAAGAGGATTGCCACGCCGCCCAAGAGCAAGAGCGGCGGCTCGCAATGACAGGAATTTTTGATATGTACGGTGGAGAATCAATTAATTTTCGCCGATCTTAAAAACTTAATAAGGAGCCACTGCCATGCACCATGAGCCAGCAACGCCTGCGGAGAAAGACCCAGCAGGTCCGTACAAGATGCGTTTGGGTATTTGGATGTTTGTGTTTTACTCCCTGTTCTATGCAAGTTTTGTCGCGATCAACCTATTGAGTCCGCTGACAATGGCGGCGATCGTTTTTGCGGGGTTGAACCTGGCGACGGTCTACGGCTTCGCGCTGATCGTGGTGGCGCTGATCGAAGCCCTGATCTATGATGGGATGTGCCGTAAAAAAGAGGCGGAGTTTGCGGCGAAAGAAAAACAAAAGGGCGGCAAGTCACAAAAGGGAGAGGGATAATCTTATGGCTATCATCGTCTTCCTCATCTTCGTAATCTTTGTCATCGGGCTTTCCCTCTATTTGGGGAACAAAGCCAAAACATCCAGCGGATATTACGCGGCTGGCGGACAGATCCACTGGGGGGTGAACGGGATCGCTTTCGCGGGAGATTATCTTTCCGCGGCATCCTTCCTGGGCATCTGTGGCATGATCGCCACGGTCGGGTATGATGGATTCCTGTATTCCATTGGTTATCTGGCGGGCTGGATCGTGGCGCTGTTCGTGGTGGCCGAGCCGCTCAAACGTTTGGGCAAGTACACCTTTACCGATGCGGTGGATGCCAACTACAACTCACGCGGCATCAAACTGGCGGCAGCCATCAGCACATTGGTGGTTTCCATTTGTTATCTCATCCCGCAGATGGTCGGCGCGGGTGTATTGGTCGAGCCATTGCTTGGCATCCCCCACGCCTGGGGCGTGCTGATGGTCGGCGCCATCGTCATTACCATTGTCGCCACTGCGGGCATGGCATCCACCACCTATGTGCAATTTCTTAAGGGCGGATTGTTGATCATTTTTTCCACAGTGCTGGTGGGGGTGGTGGTGGCGCGAGGTCTAACCACCCGTCCAGACCAGGGCGGCGCAGTGGAATATTATGAATTTTCTCATCTGGCGGCAGTCAACAATGGCGGACAATTTGAAGTCTCTGAGCCGGGCTGGACTGTGCTGGAGCAGGCTGAGGTTAAGGGCGGGCTGTTCTTTGTTAAACTGGGTCATGAAGGCAGCGAAACCTGGTGGTATGCCTCTGAAACAGACGGGGTAGTGACCCTGAAGGAATCCCAGTCTGTGGTGACTCAGGGATTGGATAAATGGATCAATGGCGCGCCAGCCTCGGCAGATAACCAACTGCGCCAGGTGGGGAATCTGGAACAGATCCGCGGAGAGAAAGACACCGAAACGGGCAGTTTGTCCATTTTCGAGTATTTGTCAGTCATCACCGATAAAGACACCATTGTGCGCACCTGGAAGACCGCCAGCTTTACCGATGAAGCGGGCGCAAAAGTCACCGTCTATTATCCCAAGGATGTCAGCGGCGACCGGATCATGCGCCCCGGCTTGAAGTTCAAAGTGGAAGGGACCTGGCTGGAAAGGCTCGACTTCCTTTCGTTGATGCTGGCGTTATTCCTCGGCACCGCCGCCCTGCCGCACATCCTCATCCGTTATTACACCGTCCCCAGCCCGGCCAGTGCGCGCAAATCGACCATCGTGGCAATTGCCGCCATCGGCTTCTTCTATATTCTGACGCTCTTCATGGGGTTGGGCGCCATGACCAGCGGTGTGATCAACCCGGCGGACAGCAACATGGCGGCGCCGTTATTGGCGCGTTCCTTTGGTGAGCTGCTCTTCGCCGTCATATCCGCCATTGCTTTCGCGACCGTGCTGGGAACCGTCAGCGGCCTGATCGTCGCGGCCTCCGGGGCGGTTGCGCACGACTTGATGGACCGCTACCTGAACGTCCAAATGGACGACCGCCAGAAAGTGCGCGCGGGCAAGATCTCGGCTTTTGTGATCGGTGGAATTGCCATTTTGCTTGGCATTCTGTTCAAGGGTATGAACGTCACCTTCCTGGTTGGGCTGGCATTCGCGGTGGCCGCTTCAGCAAACCTGCCTGCCATCATCATGCTGCTGTTCTGGAAGAAAGCCACTGCGCGGGGCATCGCCGCCTCGATCGTGGTGGGCATTGTCACATCCCTGGGATTGATCGCCTTCTCGCCGGAGTTGTACACCCTGTACGGCATGAACCCGCTCGATGCGCCCATTCCGCTTAACAACCCGGGCATTGTCTCCATCCCGTTGAGCTTTATCACGCTGGTGGTGGTTTCCCTGCTGACCCAAAAGAAGGGCCAGGCGTAATTTACAAAGAGGGCGGGATGTGCTTGCCGGCATCCCGCTTTTTTATTTATTTCTCCGTACGGTGCAAGTGTTGCGAGGCGGTTTGTGCCGAAGCAATCTCCTGTTTTACGGGAATTGCTGGTCAAAAGAGGATTGCCACGCCGCCAAAAAAGCAAGAGCGGCGGCTCGCAATGACATAAATTTATGAGATGTACGTTAGAGAATCGGGTTTTAGAAAAAATGTCCCGAAGGTTGTCGTCAGATGCTCAAAAACCTCGAAATAAACCTTCGGGACGGGCTTGTATGTTATTTCCGATAATGCCTATTTATGATGAACGATCCGATCCTCGTTAACTTTCACTGTCATTCGATCTTCAGCGATGGCGAACAAACCCCTGAAGCGCTGGCGGCTGGTCTGGCTGCGGCGGGGGTGCGTTACGCCGCGTTGACCGATCACGACAGCATCGAAGGACTGCCGCGTTTTCAAGAGGCGCTCAAGAAGCGCGGCGCGGCCAGCCTTTCGGGCGTGGAGTTGACGACGCAATTTAACGGGCGTGAAGCCCACCTGCTCGGCTACGGTTTCGACATTGAGAATGCCGAACTGAACGCCACGTTATCATCCCTGCGCCAGATCCGCAGTCTGGACGTGCACAGCATCGCCGGGTCGATGCGCAAGGCGGGCAGCAGCCGTCCGAATGGCGGCGCACCCGTTGTCAGCGCCGCACCGCAGGGACAGCTTGAGATCGGCGAAGCCATTGCGCTCATCCAGCGCGCCGGCGGACGGGCATTCCTGGCGCATCCGCTGGTGCTCGAAGCGGAGCTTGAGGAGCTGGATGCGTTGGTCGGGGAATTAAAGTCAAAAGGCTTGGACGGTCTCGAAGCCATTTATGCGCCATTTTCCGAAAGCCAGCGCGCCGCCCTGGTTCAACTGGCGAAGAAGCATGATCTGCTGGTGTGTGCCGGCACCGACTTTCATCTTTCGGGGGTGCAGGGCTATCCATTGGGCATCGAGATGCCGCGCGCCGAGTGGTTCCAATTTCGACAGGCGTTCTTTTCCAGCGTTAATTTTTCAGCGGATGCAGAGAGGGGGCAGAAACGATGCAGAGGGGGGGCAGAAACAGGGGCCTGGCAGCCAGCCCGAGCGTGGTACCACAGCCGCCAAACCGCACCACTTTCAGCGGCGTTCATTCGCGCTGCGTGTTTTTCTGCCGACACTGGCCGCCATCGCATTATTCCTCTCCGCCATCTGGGGCATCATCCTGCCATCCTTTGAGCAGACCCTGCTTGAGCGCAAGCGTGAGATGATCCGCGAACTTACCAATTCGGCCTGGAGCATTCTTGCATCGTACGAACGCGACGAGCAAGCCGGGCTGATGACCCGCGCAGAGGCGCAAAGGCAGGCGATCGCGCGCATTGAAGCGCTGCGCTATGGCGCGGAGGGCAAGGATTATTTTTGGATCCAGGACATGCAGCCGCGCATGATCATGCACCCGTATCGCAGTGACCTGAACGGGCAGGACCTGAGCGGCTTCACCGACCCGCGCGGCGTTTCGATTTTTGTCGAGTTCGCCGACCAGGTTCGGCGGGCAGGGGAAGGCTATATTGATTACGTCTGGCAGTGGAAGGATGACCCCGGGCGGCTTGAACCGAAAGAGTCGTATGTGAAAGGCTTTGAACCCTGGGGCTGGATCATCGGGACGGGTCTTTATACCGACGATGTCAACCAGGAGATCAACGCCATTGAAAAGAGCCTGGTCAATACCTCGCTGGCAATTTCGGGGGCGATCATTTTATTGCTGGTCTTCGTGCTGCAGCAAAGCCTGCGCATTGAACGGGCGCGCCAGGAGGTGGTGGACACCCTGCGTGAATCCACCGAGCGTTATCACACCCTGATCGAAGCCACCACCGAAGGCACACTGCTGATCGTGGATGAGCGCTGCCGTTATGCCAATCCCACCTTTTTGGGGATGCTGGGTTTCACCGCCCGCCAATTGGAATTTTTGGAACTGGCTGACCTGCTGCCGCGCGCAACGGAGGATAACGCTGCCATCTGGGAGCGCATCCAAAGCGCGGATGGCGCGCTGGGCGAGCCGCTCGAAGGCTGTCTGATGCGCCGCGATGGCAGTTTGATGGAATGTATCCTGACCCTCAACCCGATCCTGTTCGCGGGTCAGCGTGGATTCATCCTGCTTGCCAAAGACATCACGCGCCAGTCTTTCCCTGTCGAAGATCGTGAAATGAATTCAGTCAGCGGGTCGCTGCCGGTCGGGGTCTTTCGCGCCCGGGCGGCGCGGCGCGCTGTGTTTTTGGAGCTGAACCCGGCGGGGCGCGCCCTGCTCGAATACCTGCCGCTGGCGGATGCCTCGCAACCGGCCCTGGCGGATTTTTTCCCGGATGCCGCGGAGTATGAACAAGTCTTCCAAGCCCTGCTGACGGATGGCAGGATCGAAAACCAGATCCTGCATGTGGAGACGAAGGACGCGGTGGTTTACTTCATCTCCCTTTCTGCGCGGCTGATGCGCGATGAACAGAACCGCCCCGCTTATGTGGACGGCTTGCTGGAGGATGTGACCACCGCCCGCAGGCACGAGGCGGAACGCGAAATGCTGATCGATAAACTGCAGGCTTCGCTGCTCTTTCTGCATGAGCCGATCGGCAGCCTGGGGCGGGACTCGGTCATCTGTCAGATGGATGCCAGCATTAAAAAACTTTCGAGGTTGATGACCGCCCGCAACGTGACCGCCGCGCTGGTCGCGAGTGAAAACTCAGCCATCATCGGCATCGTCACCGACCATGACCTGCGGGCGCGGGTTCTGTCTGAAGACATTGACCTGAATGCGCCCATTCACACGGTAATGAGCGCGCCGCTGATCAAGATCTCAGAAGATGCGTTGATCTACGAGGCGCTGATGCGCATGGAGGAAAAAGGCGTGCTGCATCTGGCGGTTGAAGATCGCAGCGGGCAGATCGTCAGCGTGGTGGACAATAAATCACTGATCCAGTTCCAGCGTTATGGACCGATCGTGCTGGCCCGCGAGATCAGCCGCGCCAAATCGCCCGATGAAGTGGCCCGCTCGTGCGCGCGCACCACGGTGCTGGTCAGGACGCTGATGGACAGCAGCGCCCGCCCGCGCCACGTGACCAACATGCTGGCGTCCATTTGCGACTCTGCCACCGAACGCCTGATCCAACTGGCAGTGCAAGAGCTTGGAACGCCGCCCGCTCCGTTCGCGTTCATCGCCATGGGCAGTGAGGGGCGCCAGGAACAGACCCTGGTCACCGATCAGGATAACGGAATTATTTTCGTGCCTGCCGCCGGGACCGACCCGGAGCAGGCGGGTGAATATTTCCTGCGGCTGGGGAAACAGGTGTGCGATGGTCTGAACCAGGCGGGGTATCCGTACTGCCGCGGCGGTGTGATGGCAAGCAGTCCGCGCTGGTGCCGGTCACTGTCTGACTGGCTGGGAGGCTTCGACGACTGGGTGAACAAATCCGAAGAGCAGGAGATCATTGACCTGAGCATCTTCTTCGATTTTCGCACGGTGTACGGCGAGACCGGGCTGGCGCACGAATTACGCCAGTATATTCACAAGGTCTTGCTGGATTCGCCCGCCTTCCTGCATCACCTGGCGCGAAACGCGCTGGCATTCAAACCGCCTTTCCGCCTGCCGGGAAATATTTACCTGAGCGGCGGCGCGACGGAACATGCCGGCGAGATCAACCTTAAGGATGCGATGATGCCGATGGTCAGTTTTGCGCGCTTGTATGCCTTGCGGCACCAGGTGAACCAGACGCACACGCTGAAACGGATCGAAGAACTGAGCGAAAGGAATGTGATCCTCTCCTCGAGCCGGGATGAGATCATTGCCTCCTACGATTTCCTGATGCAGCTGCGTTTGCAAACCCAACTCGCGGCGACCCAGGCCGGGCGGAATCCCCAAAACATCATTCACCCTGCCAAGTTAGGGTACATCCAGCAGGAATTGTTGAAACAGGCTTTTACCCAGATCGCGGCGGTGCAAAAGAAAGTCAGTTATGATTTCCTTGGGGGAGGGTGAGCGGGGCGGGGGGAGCGTGTACCAAATCCCCGCGTCCGGACACAAATCTCTGATTGCATGAGGATTTCGGTTAAACCAAAGTAACGGGGGATCGACCTTTACAGGAAGAAAAAGACCTGACAGGTTTTAGCAAGACGACTCTGAAGGGCAAGCGCGCCGATAAAAACCTGTCAGGTCTGCCCAAATCCTGGTTTCCAGGGTCAGTTTTTGCCTTCTGCCAACCCCCAAAGTCAGCAGCAATCCCATCACCAGCCCCCATCTATTTACATTTGAAACACTCATTACTATAGAGGATACCAAAACTCACCGCTGTTCCACAAGTATTCCCTTGATTTTCTCAATATCTCGATAAACGAGAATCCATCTCCACCCACCCCCATCTAACTTCCTTCACTCGAAACAGCAGGGTCACATTTTCGATTTGTATCGTTTAATTTTCGAAGGAACCAATCCACGCCCAAATATTTATCAGTATCCATCGGGCATGGATACCCTTCATCGTAGAGCAAGTATTCAGCATTTTCAGGCACTGGCAACATGCCTTGGGTAAATGAATTAATAGGAATAATAGTTCTGGTAAGATATTCGCCGAATAACGGATATTCATAGGTTCGCAACAAATAGACCGCCACAATTGCA
>JAIFNG010000031.1 GCA_020047815.1 Anaerolinea sp. | reverse complement strand
TGTTGACAACACGCTCAATGCACAGTCAAAATTATCCACGCAACCCGGATGCCAAAGCGCCGCCCACGAGCGAGTATCTCAAACCCAAACGCTGCCTGATTGACCAGAAAACCCCCAAAACGGATTATTGCCCCAACCCTGGGCTCCCCTGTGAAATGTCAATGGCTTTCAACTCAAAATAAGCTTCAATGACCCGCGCCACGATCGGAGCGGCAACACTCGCGCCTTCACCGCCATGATAAGCAAACGCCGCCACAATGATCTCCGGATCTTCATAGGGTGCATAAGCCAGGGTCCATGAGTGTGTGGGCCACTTTCCAAAATCACATTGATTGGCGGCGCGGGCTACATCATCGCAATATTCTGCCGTTCCTGTCTTGCCAGCCACCGCAATGGGAAATTCATTAAACACATCATACAACGTCCCGAACAATGGATCGGTCACTGCCATGCGTGTGCCGGCGCGTACAGCCGCCACCGATTCGGGTTTGATGATTTTCAAATCCTCGGTCAAACTGCAATAACCGCCTTCACAGGAATAACCTTTGATCATGGGTGTGACAGTCACATCCCATTTTAGGTTGGGTGTGAAAGGCGAAATTTGATAACTGCCCGGCGTTTCAAAATTTGTCACCGTAAAATCCTCAGGATTGAACCAGGTGTCCACCGATTTACCATCACCATCGGTGATGTCACGCACGATGGTCGGCTGCATAAGTTTTCCGCTATTGGCAACTGTGGCACCAGACATTAATATTTGCAAAGGCGTGGCAAGGACGTAACCCTGCCCAACACTCGCAATATAAGTATCACCGGTTGACCAGTTTTCGCCGGTATTGATACGCTTCCACTGGGGGGAAGGGATCAGACCATTAGCCTCACCCAGCAGTTCAATTCCCGATTCCTGGTCATACCCAAGCGCACGGGCATACTCACCCAGGCGCTCGATCCCAAGCCCTTGAACAATTTCATCTTCATAACCGCCACCCAGTTTATAAAAACAGACATTACTGGAATAGGCAATGCAACGCAAAAAATCTATTTGTCCAAAACCTTCAGGTTTCTTTTCAAAAATATGATCGACAAAGGGGCGCGTGTTGAAATCGGTACACACATCATTGGGATTGAACTTTTCACAAAGCAGCAATTGACCTGGGGCATCGATGATATCCGTCAGTTCAACCACACCTTCATTAATGGCCCCGGTGGCAGTCGATAACTTAAATACCGATCCAGGCGGGAACTCTGCCGAAATGGCATTATTCAGTAAAGGATTGCGCGGATCCTGGCTCAATTGTTCGTAATAATATGCGGGAATAATGCGCGCAAAACGGTTATTCTCATAAGAGGGATACGAAACCATGGCAAGGATTTCGCCGGTCTTGGGATTCATGGCGATCACCACCCCGCTGGAAATGCGAATGGTGCCAAAATAAGTATTCCAAAAGTTGATCTCCTGCACCAGGGAAGCTTCAGCCGCCGCCTGTAAACGGGTATCGATCGTCAGGTAGACGTTATTTCCGGGAACAGTCGGAATGGGTGGTTCGAGATTGCGCAGTTCCTGACCAGCCACGTCAATTTGCACCACACGCTGACCATTCCTGCCGGCAAGTACATCCTGCAGGGATGCCTCCACACCTGAATACCCGATCTTGTCGCGGTTAGGGATAAAACCTTGCGCTCTCAACTCTTCCTCAAGCGAGGCAGGGATCGGACCAAGAAAACCGACCAGGCTGGAGGTCAATGAACTGGTTGGATAATCGCGTATCGGGTCGATCTCGACCGTTACGCCGGGCCAGTCCACCGATTTTTCCTCCACCACCCGGGCAATTTCCTCGGCAACATTACATTTTACTTTTACCGGGCTATAGGGGGCAAGAGTATCCTGCAATGCCACAAGTTGGCCAATACCAGGACCCGGCACACAAGCCGCAAACAATTTGGCTTCCGCCAGCGATTCATCCGTTACAGGTCCGCCAACAGGGGTATCGATCAACTCAGACAGTTCACGATATATCCTTTGAATATCCGAATCATCGTCAGGAAGGTCAGCGGGCGTGATCACAACATTGTAGGAGGCAAGATTACGGGCAAGGATGTATCCGTTGCGGTCATAGATAATGCCGCGCGGGGCCGGTATGCTGACTTGATTGGTGTAATTGTCAACCGCGCTAATGCTCCACGCCGCCCCCTCAATTACCTGAAGGTTGATCAGCCTGAACAAAAGCCCGGTGAATGCCAGGGCAACCACAATATAAACTGCAACCAACCGCCATGTTTCAAATCGGACGGGGCGGGGCATGGAACCAGAACTCATTCGTACTCCTCGGAAGGATAGACCCAACGCGCAAGATCGCGCATGAAGGTGTAAATTGGGATCGAAAATAACATGTTAAGCAGCAGACTTGGCAGGGTAATTAATCCTATCACATCCCCAAATAGGAATGGTGTACCCAAAGCGAGTAATACCAAAAAGGATAATAAATGCAGAAAAATGGTACCAACGAAGGTGACGGTAAACATCGCGAGCATGGGCGCCTGCCAGACACGTCTTTGCAGGGTTTGTGCGATGTAAACCACTGCAAAATACCCGATCACCACAACAATCCACGGCATGTGGGAAATAAATGCAAGCATGGCGCAGGCCAGGGCAGCCCAGAGCCAGGCCGACTTCACCCGTTTCTGCAACGCCCAAGCCCCCAGCATCAACAGGGGCAGATCTGCATGACCAGAGATCAGTTTTACCTGACTGACAATGGAGGATTGAAGAATAACCGCCACCAAAAGCAAAGGGAAGGCAACTATATTGCGCATGTCAAATGAATGGATGGGGAATATTAAGGCACAAGTGGAGTGATGTCCACCGCGCGAAAGTTGGTGATGACAAGGACGATCTCCAGCCGGGTGAAATCCACTGCGGGTTGAACCGTTGCTTGCTGAAATAATTCAAATTCAAGGCTGCGCAGTGTAACCACCTGCCCAATGATCAGATCTGAGGGATACCCGCCGCCCAAGCCCGAAGTCAGGATGAGATCGCCTGGTTCGACAGAGACATCCTGCGAGATCATATTTAAGGATACGTCACCGGTCACCGAACCGAATAAGACCGCATCCGTCTCTGCATTTTGAAGATAAACATTAATTGCTGAGGCAGGATCCGTGATGAGCTGCACCCGTGCGGCGTCTGCTATAACCGAATCCACGCGTCCCACCAGACCCTGATTGGTCACAACGGGCATGCCGCGCCGGATATCATCATTTGAACCGCGGTTAATAATCACATAATGTAAAAACGGGCTTGGGTCGCGCCCAATGACTGCCGCTGCTTTGTAGGTGCTTTCGGGATTGGTGCGGGAGAAAGCCACCAAAGCAGCCAGAATATCGGTCTCATTGACCCGCTGTTGTAGTTCGATCACCTGCGCCTGCAGCTGCGATACCTGGGCTTCCAATTCATCATTCCGCGCACGCAAGGAAACAATATCACGCGGCGCGGTAAAAAAGTCCTGAGCGCCCAGATAGCGTGAGGAAAACCATGTTTGAATTTCGACCAGTACGGAACTAAACTGCCTGGAGGCGGATCCAAAAAAACCGCCAAGCGCCAGGGCAAGGATCCCACCTATGACCAGAAAGATGATCGTCGTTTGTAAAGAACGGGAGTTCATATTATTAATAACCTGGCAGGATTGCAAGGAGGGTCAGTTAACCCAATGCCGATCCAGCACGTATGCCGGCAGGCTCCATATCGCGCATAAGATCGGTCAGGGTACCGATCATCCAAGGATATGGCGCGTACTGCCGCGCTCCAAACCAACCAAATATCGACCAAGGATGTCAAACTCTTCAAAGATCATCGCCGCGCCGCGTGCCACACAGGTCAGCGGGTCTTCAGCCACCCATACACGAAGTTTTAACTCATCGGTAAGACGTTCAGCCAGACCTTGTAAAAGCGCCCCGCCGCCCGCAAGACAAATGCCAATGTCCATCAGGTCAGCCACAATTTCCGGTGGGATTTCGTCCAGCGCATCGCGGACCGTATCAATGATCACCTGGACAGAAGCAGAAATCGCTTCACGGATCTCGATGGAAGAGACTTCAATGGTTTCGGGCAGGCCTGTTACCAGATTACGCCCGCGCACTTCCATCATCTTTTCCGGCTGTAATGGATATGCAGAACCGATCTGCCACTTGATCTGCTCGGCATTTCCTTCACCGATCAACAAGTTATATTTGTTACGCAGGTATTGAACGATATCCTGGTCCATCTCGTCACCTGCAACACGTAAAGAACGGGAGGCAACTACGCCGCTCATCGACAAAACAGCCACTTCGGTTGTTCCCCCGCCGATATCGACCACCATCGAGCCGCGGATCTCTCCGATCGGCAGCCCCGCTCCAAGTGCCGCTGCGATGGGTTCTTCGATCAACATCGCTTGACGCGCCCCCGATGCCATGACAGCATCATAGACCGCGCGCTTCTCCACCTCAGTTACGCCTGTCGGCAAGCCCACGATCACGCGTGGACGCGGCAAAGGCACCATGCTTTGTTCATGCACCTTGCCAATAAAATACTCAAGCATCACCTGGGTAACGTCAAACTCGGAGATCACACCATCACGAATAGGGCGTACCACCACCACATTGCTCGGCGTACGTCCAACCATCTCCTTGGCTTCAAGGCCGATCGCCAGGGGTTGACGCAGTTTCTTGTCAACAGCCACCCACGAAGGCTCATTAATAACAATCCCCTTACCGCGAACGTGTACCAGAGTGTTCGCAGTCCCAAGGTCTATGGCGATATCAAGTGAGAAAAGGCCTAACAGCCAATTGATCGGGTTGAAGGCCAAACCAGGCTCCTAAGAAATTTGCTTTGTTTATTCATAAATACCAGTCGAAATTATACCATGAGCATTGAAAAACCATCGCTCATTCAATTTTGGGGGGTGGATGTCACTTTTTTTGAAAAATCTGATGGCCCAAAGGTCCTAAGGTTCCGAAACAGAGGAGACTGCAGGTCAATCCAAGCCTAAAAAGTTGCCCTGGGCAGGCTTCCTACCGCTTTTTCATCTATTTCCAGCACGATCCCTCGCTGCGCAGATGTGAGAGATTTCAATGATAACCCAAACGCCAAATCCTTTTTATATACGCAATCCACCTCAGGGGGTAAAATAGCGGGCATCAATTTCATTATTGTCAAAGGAGCTAACGTGTCAAAAATTGCAATTGTTTCCGATAGTACTGCTTTTATTCCGGTAGAGTTGGTAAAACAACACGCCATCACGATCGTCCCCCTGATCGTTATTTGGGATGAAAAGAACTTCGAGGATGGGATCGACATCCGTTCAACGGATTTTTACACCCGCCTCAAAACTTCAAAAACAATGCCCTCCACCTCACAGGTATCCGTAGGCAACATGCACGCCGCCTTTCAAGGACTTGTTGACCAGGGATATGACGTACTGGGAATTTTCATATCATCAAAACTCTCAGGTACCGTGCAATCGGCAATGCAGGCCAAGGACATGATGGGCGCTGCGGGAGAAAAAGTAACCATTGTGGATAGTTTTGCCACTTCGATGAGCATGGGGTTCATTGTTTTGGCCGTGGTCCGTGCCCTTGAAAGCGGAGCGAGCCTGGCCGAATGTCTTGCGGTGGTCGAAAAAGTACGCGAAAACTCCGGTATATTCTTCGCCGTCGATACCCTTGAGTTTTTACATCGCGGCGGGCGCATTGGAGGTGCACAACGCTTCATCGGCTCAGCCCTGAATCTCAAACCGATCCTGACCCTTAAAGATGGCAAAGTGGAAGGCGTGGAGAGGATCCGAACCAAATCAAAAGCCCATGACCGTGTGATCGACCTGGTGGCAGAAAAAGTGAAGGGTAAATCCAATATCCGGCTTGCCACATTACATGCGAATGCGGGCGAGGATGCAAAAGCCATGCTCGACCGCGCGGCGCAAAGACTAAACCCCGTGGAAACTATTTTTACCGAGGTCAGCCCGGTGATCGGCACCCATACCGGACCCGGCACAGTGGGACTTGCATATAGTTTTGATTAACCATTGATGACTCCATGATTGACCCCTCCCAGCTTGAACGCATTTCCAACGCATTGCCTTTCCTTCAGAAAGCGGATGCCTCGTTTACCCGTGAATTTCTTGGCGCTGCTTTTTTAGCCCGCATTCCCGCTAATCGCGATGTATTCCTGGAAGGTGACCAGATCGAGGCGATTGCCCTGTTGATCTCGGGCGTGGTGCGTGTTTACAAGGTCGGCGAGACTGGCCGGGAGATCACCCTGTATCGTTTTGGGAACGGGTCATCCTGCATCCTGACAGCCAATGCCATCCTAAGTCAAAAAACCTTTCCAGCCGTTGCAACAGTTGAGCAGGAGGCTGAAGCGGTTATGGTCCCCGCTGAGACATTCCGCAATTGGGTGAAGCGCTACGACTTGTGGCGTGAGTTTGTCTTCGATCTGCTCTCACAAAGACTCTCAACGGTCATGGCGGTTATAGATGAAGTAGCATTCCGCCGCATGGATCGCCGTGTTGCATCATTATTACTGGATCGAGCCAGGATCCAAAACCCGCTGCGGATCACCCACCAGGAAATTGCGGCCGAACTGGGGAGTTCGCGTGAGGTCATCAGCCGCCTGCTCGAAGACTTCGCCAGCGAAGGCGGTATTCGGGCGGGGCGCGGCACAGTTGAAGTGTTGGACTTTAAACTCCTGGAATCCCGCTCGCTTATGTGACATTGTCACAGACAAAATGTGTAACATCTCCTATACTTTGTGCATCAAACAAAACAAAGGAGATTTATTATTATGAAACGCAATATGTCCAACATTGACCGCATTGTCCGTGTCGTGCTCGCCGCCGTCTTCGCTTATTTGTATTTTGGCGGAATTGTCACCGGGTCGCTCGGAATCGTGCTTGTCGTTCTTGGCGCGGTATTCCTGCTTACGGCGGTTATCGCCTTCTGTCCCTTGTATGCGCCTTTCAAGATCAGTACCTACAAATAGATAATGGAGTGGACGATCTCTCGTCCACTCCAAAATTATCCAATATGAACATCTCAGAATTCCAACAAAAGATATCTGCATCAGACAAACCGGTCGTCATTGATTTTTGGGCGACCTGGTGTGGTCCTTGTATGATGACAAAACCCGTCCTCGAAAAACTCGGAAAGGAGTATTCCGAAAAAGTCGAGTTCATGCCGATCAACGCAGATGACTCACGCGAAGTGCTTGAAAAATTCCGTGTCATGGGCATTCCCACCGTCATCACCCTGCGCGGCGGAAAGGAGATCGGGCGTGTGACAGGCGCACAGAACGAGACCAATTACCGCGCCATGTTCGAGGCTTTATCCGAAGGCAGGGAGATAAAAGTGCCCCCCACTCAATTTGACCGGTTCCTCCGCCTGGGAGCAGGTACATTATTTATCATGGTGGGCATTGCCACCAGCAACTGGCTTGTGGCAGGCATTGGCGGGGTCATTGCCTTCATGGGCGTTTATGACCGCTGTCCGATCTGGCAGGCAATTACTGGAATGCTCAAACGCTAATTCCACAAAACTAAAGCCGCAAAAGGCACAACACTTCCCGCAGGTTTGGCTAACTCCAACCTGCGGGAAGTGTTTTTTCCTTGACTTTCCATCTTCTCCGGCGTAAAATCATATTAATCTGATTAATCGGATAACTATGATGATACAAAGAGAACGAACTTCCCCTGATATTTCTGAATTCCTGCGCTACCTGGCATCGCACCCTGAAGCAGAAAACAGTCTGCCCACCTTGAATGAGTTAAGCCGTGAACTCGGCATCAGTGTGGCTGGGTTACGTGAACAGCTTGAGGTGGCACGCGCGCTTGGACTGGTTGAAGTCCGCCCGCGCACAGGGACCAGACGGCTTGCATATTCCTTCGCCCCTGCCGTCAAGCAAAGCCTGGCGTATGCACTGGCACTAAGTCAAACTCATTTCAACAAATATTCGGAACTCCGTGTTCATATTGAAACCGCGTACTGGGATGAAGCGGTCACCTTGCTGACCGGGGAGGATAAGCGCGAACTGGAAAACATCATCACGCTCGCTTTTGATAAATTACACGGCAACCCCATCCAGGTACCCAATGAAGAACATCGCAGGATGCACCTGTTGATCTATAGCCGCCTCAACAATCCCTTTGTCACCGGACTGCTGGAGGCATATTGGGAAGCCTATGAATCTGTCGGGTTGAACATGTATGCGGGCGGCATGGATTATCTTGAGAAAGTATGGGGCTATCATAAAGTAATAGTGGAAAGCATTTGCAGCGGTAATTACGCGGCGGGACGCAAGGCATTGGTCGCTCACATAGACCTGTTTGCGCATCGCCCGTTATAAAACAAGGAGTCACATGAACAAGATCATCAACGATTTCTCAATTACAGTCGGCACAGTGAACGGCTCGGGCAGTTCAACCGCCAACAACACCATCCTGCGCGCCATCTTCAAGATGGGCATCCCGGTTTCAGGTAAAAATCTTTTTCCCTCCAACATCCAGGGCTTGCCGACCTGGTACACCATCCGCGCCAATAAGGACGGATTTATTGCCCACCATGAACGACGCGATATCGTCATTGCCATGAACCCCGCATCGTTCGCGCGCGACCTGGCATCTGTTGCGCCCGGCGGAGCATTTTACTATGCGGATGATATCAAGCAGTCCATCACCCGCACAGATATTGCCGTCTACCCCATGCCGGTAAAGGCGATCTTACGCAACGACCCCAACATACCGTCAAATTTCCGCGATCTCGTTGGTAACATGGTTTATGTCGGTGTGCTGGCGCAAATGATCAACCTGGATATGGAGAAGATCCTCGCCGCCTTGACCTTCCACTTTAAAGGGAAGCAAAAGCCCATTGAGATGAACTTCAACGCTCTTAAGGCTGGTGCCGAATGGACAAAAGCCAACCTGGAGAAGAAAGACCCCTTCTACGTTGAACCCATGAATAAAACAGATGGGCTGATCATGGCAGACGGGAATACCGCTGCTGCGCTTGGCTCCATTTTCGGCGGCGTCCAATTTGCGGCGTGGTATCCAATTACACCCGCAACCTCCATCGCAGAATCATTGAACGAATATTTACCCCAGCTTCGTAAACGCGCAGATGGAAAAAAGACCTATGCCGTCGTGCAGGCGGAAGATGAGCTTGCCGCGCTGGGCATGTGCATCGGGGCTGGCTGGGCGGGTCTGCGCTCCATGACAAACACCTCGGGTCCCGGACTATCGCTCATGACCGAGTTCGCGGGGCTGGCTTACTATGCAGAAGTTCCAGTTGTGATCTGGGATGTGCAGCGCATCGGACCCAGCACTGGCCTGCCCACCCGCACTTCACAGGGCGACCTGACTTTTTCCTATTTCATCGGACATGGAGATTCCCAGTCCATCATTTTGCTGCCCGGGGATGTATATGAATGTTTTGAATTCGGCTGGCGCTCCTTCGATATCGCTGAAAGAATGCAGACCCCCATTTTCGTTTTGATCGATCTCGATATGGGCACCAACCAATGGATCAGCAAGCCCTTTGAATATCCTGAAGAGCCAATGGACCGCGGCAAGGTGTTGACCGAAAAGGATATCCAGGACCTTTCAGGGAACTGGGGGCGCTATCTGAACAAGGACGGCGATGGCATTGGGTACCGCACCTTCCCTGGAAACAAACACCCGGCCAGCGCTTACCTCACCCGCGGCACCGGTCATGACGAATATGCCAAATACAGCGAGGAATCAGTCGTCTACGAAGCGAATATGAACCGCCTGAAGCAAAAGCAGGAAACCGCCAAACAATACATCCCTGCGCCTGTTCTTCACACCATGAAAGGCGCAACGGCTGGCATCATTGCCTATGGTTCAACTGAAGCGGCGGTCAACGAAGCACGGCACCAGTTGAACACAGAACATGGCATCAAAACCGACTTCCTGCGGATCCGCGCCCTGCCCTTCACCCGCGAGGTGGATGCATTCCTGGCAAAACATGATCAGATATTCATCGTCGAAATGAATCGGGATGGACAAATGGATCAAATTCTAAAAACGGAATATGCTGAGTTTGCTCCAAAATTCAAGTCCGTGGCATTTGGTGATGGCATGCCGGCTTCCGCAGAATGGATCCGCAAAGGAATTTTGGCAAAGTATAAGAAACCCCGGGCAGCAGGGGTGTCAAAGAAAGCGGTAACGAAAGCCGCCCCCGCCAACAAACCCACTGCGAAAAAAACGTCAACGAAGAAGGTGACAACTTCACCCGTGAAGGGGAAGAAAGCCGTCGCAGGCAAAACGGTCAAGAAGGCGAACCGAAAGTAGTCGGTAAAGAATAGGAGCAAAACAAAATGACTGAAACTCTTCCCATGGCTGGCGCAGCCGCGAATGTCAATCTCGCCGGTCTCACCAAAAATGATTATCGCGGCGCCCCGACCACCTTATGCCAGGGCTGCGGACACAACTCGATCTCGAACCAGATCGTCAGCGCCTTATATGAAATGAACATCGTGCCGGAAGACATTGTGAAATTCAGCGGCATCGGCTGTTCGTCCAAATCACCCACATATTTCCTGAATCGTTCCTTCGGTTTCAACAGCCTGCACGGACGCATGCCATCCATTGCAACCGGCGCTTTATTTGCCGATCATCACCTCAAAGGCATTGGGGTTTCCGGCGACGGCGACTCCGCCAGCATTGGTATGGGACAATTCAAACATATCATGCGGCGCAATGTGAACATGCTGTATATCGTTGAGAACAACGGCGTGTACGGACTCACCAAGGGTCAATTTTCAGCAACCGCTGAAAAGGGACTGCAGCTTAAAAAACAGGGCGAAAACCTGTACCTGCCGGTTGATATCTGCATGGAGGCGCTTGCATCCAACGCGACCTTTATTGCGCGCTCATTTGCGGGCAACCCCAAACAGGTCAAGGAATTGCTCAAGGCCGCGCTTGCACATGATGGCATTGCAGTGCTGGACATCATCAGTCCCTGCGTCACCTTTAACAATCAGGATAATGCCTACCACTCCTATGCCTGGGGCAAGGATCATGAAGAGCCTTTGCATGAAATTTCCTACATTGCGCCGCGCAACGAGATCATGCTTGAACGCGAACTGGAGGAGGGTGGAACGTGCGAGGTTGCCATGCACGATGGTTCGATCATTATCCTGAAAAACCTTGAAAAAGGTTATGACCCATCCAGCCGCATCGAAGCAATGCGCGTGATGGAAGAGGCGCAGCAAAATAACTGGCTGGTGACCGGTCTCCTTTATCTGGATACCAGAAAGCCGACCCTGACTGAAATGTTCGATCTGGTGGATACCCCGCTCAATCGCCTGACGGAAGTCGACCTGAGACCGGAACGCGCGATGATCGACAAGGTCAATGCGTTGATGTTCTAATTTAGCAAAGGGCCACAAAGAAATTCAAAAAATCGTGGATATGCGAAGTGCATATCCACGATTTTCTTATACGCCTTGTCCAGCCTGCCTGTTTCCCTGCCGCCTTATCTACCCGTTCACCCGCCCACGCTTTATAATTCAAGACATGAAATCCCTTGAGCAGGAAATTCAACTGGATTATATTCGCGCGGGCGGACCGGGTGGGCAGAACGTCAACAAGGTTGCCACCGCGGTGCAATTGCGGTTTGATGTGTTGAACTCCCCATCCCTGACTACAGATGTTAAGATGCGCCTGATGAAGCTGGCAGGCAAACGCATGACAGACACTGGCATTCTTATTATTGAAGCAAAAATATTTCGCACACAGGAAAAGAATCGCGAGGACGCCCTCAGGCGGCTCGCTGACCTGGTCAAAAAAGCCGGCGAAAGACCAAAACCGCGGCACAAAACAAAACCGACCCTGGCATCGAAAGAGGAAAGGTTGAAGGGAAAAAAGAAGAGGGGCGACATAAAAAAGAATCGCGGAAGTTCAGGGAACACTTTCGAATAGTATTGTCCCGGTGAAGCGCAATGCCGCGAACCATTGCAAATCTCACGCTGATTACGGCAAGGCAGGGCAGGTGGGTTCTCTTGGAACTAAATAGGCGGGTCGATTCTGTGTATTTTTGACCATTGCCCAAAAAAGTGATACAAAAGATAATAAATCCGGAAGTAAATCACCGGATGGTTAATATGGCACAGGAGCAATCATGATTAAAGGAAAAACCCTGCTAAAACGCGAGATCTATGATAAACCGGGCAGTGAAAAGGTCATCGGTTTCGTGGGTGCCCTGGTTGACATCATCGCCACTGAAAATTATTTTCAGATGCTTCATCTCGCGAATGGCGGATGGGTGAACGCCGGTACGCGTCAGCAATACATCAAATGGCAGTTCGTATCCGACCCGATCGAGTCCCCGGCGCTGCCCTCCCCGATCGAACCTGAACCAAAAGTAAATGTGATCAGGGGCAGAACCCTTATAAATCGTGAGGTCTACGATAAGTTGGGCAGTGAAAAGGTCATCGGGATCATTGGCGCCAACGTCGAGATCATTGCCATTGAAAATCATCTGCAGATGCTCCACCTGATAAACGGCGGATGGGTGAATGCCGGCGCGCATCAGCAATATATCAAATGGCAGTTCGTACCAAACCCGGTCCAGCCCCCCGCTCCGATCGACCCCGAGCCGGGCATCCCACCCCTTCCTGCCACCCCAAGCCTGGTCACCGAAATAAAACGCATGGGCAGGATCGCCACCCTGCTGGTGGATTGGCAAAATCCAAAGTGGAAATTTGCCCCGCGCAATGTTGGCCTCCTAAATGCCTACCCGCATACCGTCACTTTCAACGCAGTTCGTGATAGCAGAAAAGGTCCCCGCATCCCCTTGACCGAGCCTGTTATGGAATATCTCGGCAGTCTGAACGGGGAAAAGACCCGGGATGGAATCCTCGTCCCCAACGCAGGTTGGGTCAACAATCCGACCATCCCGCCAACAGTTGAAAGGATAACCTGGGCGGCAAATCATGTCATAGTAAAAGAAACCCGCATGGAACTTGGGGTTGAATATTGCAACGTCTACGCCTCCAATTGCCATGCAACTGACCTGAGCGGCACCTTCTTTGACCGGGATATGCGCCTGGTGATCCATAAATTCAATGCCTTTACCATGAAAAGCACCATGATCAAACTTGCAAAAGGTGTGGACTGTTACACGCCCTTCATCACAGACCCCTCTGTGAATAATGGTGACATGTGGATCCGCTCCGACTATCTGGAGATGTGGCCCGACCTGCCATTTACGCTCACCGATGGCACAACAGTGGTTGAGTATGAATTATACGGGCACAAAATATACGGGCGTCAGGAGGATGGCAGCGCCATTCTGCTCCGTGACGCAGCCGGTTTCAAGACAGACTGGATGATCAACTCACCCGATGTGCCTGTATAGCCGGATCGGCAATTTACCATCCTCGTTATCCCCATGGCAGTCACAAGATTAGCTTTATGGATTGCGAAAAGCGCATCTTGTGACTGTGTGTATTATATAATCGGGAGACCATGAAAAAACACCACACATTAGCAGGTTTGTTCGCCGGTCTGGCCGCCGCCTCGATCTGGGGCGGGATGT
>JAIFNG010000113.1 GCA_020047815.1 Anaerolinea sp. | reverse complement strand
GCCTTTTGTTTGGGGACAGGCTCTTGTCACCGAGGTGTATGCGCTGCATGGCTTAATGATGATGCTTTGCTTGTATGTCCTGGGTCTGAATGCACTGAAGATCAACGAATGGACGCGGGGACTTGTGTTTGGGCTGGCTGCCACGAACCATCTGACGGCATTCCTGGTATTTCCATTGCTGGGTTTGGGGGCTGAAGGAAAATTATTTGCTTCAGCCCCTGTCTTGTTAAAACGCTGCCTGGGTCTGGCATGCGGACTCTCTTTATATTTGTATTTGCCGATCTGCGCTTCCTTTGATCCGCCCATTAATTGGGGGGATGCATCCACGCTTGAGGGTTTTTTCTGGCTCATCAGTGGACAGCTTTATCATCAATACCCAATGAATATGTCGCTGGTTGATGTGTTCCAGCGGATGCGCGCATTTGCAGGTCTTTTATTGGACCAGTATACCTGGCTGGGTGCATTGCTTGGGATCTATGGGCTGATTTCGCTGCCTTCGCGCCGCCTGCTCATCCCAACCTTGTGGATGGGGCTGGCTTTCCTTTTGTTTGCGATATCTTACGGGTCTTATGATTCGCAGGTACATCTTTTGCCCGTTTGGCTGGTTTTTGCGGTCTGGCTGGCTTATGGTTTGCAGGATCTGTTGGTAGTGTTACCCGCTCATAATAAGTGGAGAATGTTCATTGCAGTCCTGCTGTTTGTGGCCATCATGGTTCGCGCCTCCCTTCATTTTTCTTCTGTCGATGCTTCGCAGGATTTTCGGGCACGTGACTTCATCAGCAATACCCTGCAGGTGGTTCCTGATAATGCGCTTGTGTTTGTGGAGGGCGATGGGCAGATCTTTTCACTATGGGTTGCCCAGTACGCCATGAAACAGCGTCTGGATATGGTCATCGTTGCGGAAGGGCTGCTCCCATATAAGTGGTATCATAAAAACCTGCAAAAGAATTATGCTTATCTAAATGTGCCCCAACAAAACGGTCTTCAAGCTTCCGACATGGTTGCTGCCAATCCCGGGCGGGCAGCATGTTATATTAAATATGATGAGCCGCTGGTTTGTGCAGCGGATCGTTAATTTTATACCCCAATTGTAAGGTTATGCCATGACCCAAATATTATTTGTTTGTTCTGCAAACCGCTATCGCTCTGTGATTGCCGAGGCTTGTTTCAGAGACGAGGCACTCAAGCGTGATCAGGGAGATAGATGGACTATTCTGAGCGCAGGTACCTGGACGACTGATGGGCTGCCAGCCATGACAGAAGCAATTCTGGGGGCGAAGCAGATCGGTCTTGATATTCAGAAGCATCGCTCGAGGGCTATTACAAAAGAAATACTTCAAAGTGCTGATCTGGTGCTGGTCATGGAAAAAGGGCAGCAGGAAGCTTTGCAGATCGAGTTCCCTTTTTGCCGCAAAAAAACCATGCTGCTTTCCGAGGCGGCAGAAGGAAGGCAATATGATATATCTGATCCTATGGCTCATTCTTCAAATAATGATGTTGTGTCGAAAATATGCGATCTGATCCACTCGGGTTTTGATCGGATCTGTGATCTGGCGCGCCATTAGATCTTTTTCCCTGCTTGTTAGCCAGGCTGCCACTCCGTGCCCTGATTAATTGAGTTGATTCCCCCTTCGTCGTCAAATGATTCCCAAATATTTAATAATTTTCCGTCACGAACCGGATCCTCTTTTCCAAATTTTCCTGAACGATACTCGCTGTTACGGTGTTTTTCTGGATCATGTTTTCCGGGAGGATCTCTTCATTCTCAACTGGGATCGCGATGATAAATAATCTTCCCCAGCTTGGGTTGCCGTTGCTTTCAATACAGGTCTGCAGGGTCAGGTGATACTCACCGCGATAAACATTGTTGAAGAGCTGCTCGGCAGTGATCGTGGCCTGCGATTCCAGGTCTTTAAATTCACTGTAAGGATTGAAGGGGTCCAGGGCCTGATAGCGTTGGACGATGTTTGCCATAAAGCTTTCAGTGTGACCATCACCGTATACCAGGGTGATCCGGTCGCCTTGTTTGATGTTTGAGAAGTAACTGCCTGCATGTGTATTGTGGGCCAGCAGTCCGATATTTCCGACTTGCGAGGCGATGCTGAATTGTGTGGCAACTGAGTCTTCCGGGGAAACAAAGCCTGGTGATCCAGCCGGCTGTTGCACGATGGCAAGAGCCATTACATTTGGCAGGTAGACGCCGCGCAGCACGTTGGCATTTCCATCTTTAACGGTTTCAATAAATGTATTTAATTCGGGGAGTGAATTCGGGATATCTTTTGCGTAGACCTGCGCAGGAAACGCAAAGACACAGATCAGAATGCAAGCCAATGCGCTTGCGAATATTCCATATTTTAATTGTTTGGGTTGGGTTCTGGATGCCATGAAAAACTCCTTCATTTGAGCATCCAGATTTTTTACGTTTAAAAAACGATTGAAATCTTGATAGCTCGTTTTCGGCAGCCTGGCGATCATGGCCGTTCAATTACGGCTTTAGACCCATGACTTTGCGTCCCTGCCTTTCGACAGGTTTGCGATTTATCGGTACGATCTTCCTGGGTTGATAAGGTTCAAATAAAAACGGGTCTGACTTTTGCCAGACCCGCTGTTGGAAACACATGATGTGATCTTCGGCGGTCTGGCGATCCTGGTTGTATTTCTACAACTTTAGACCCATGACTTTGCGTCCCTGTCTTTCAACAGGTTTGCGATTTATCGGATATTTTCTGCCCCCAGTTTAGCATAGTAAACAACTTTTGTGCTTTTCACTTTTGAAATGTCGCTTTTTATTACAGGTGAGATGACTGTATCCTTTATTCCATAAACCTCGTCAAAACATCAGAGAATTCCTGTCAAAAAAACTGGTAGATGAGTCAAGTTGCCTTTCCGTGTCCTTAACGTGAAGATCGAAATTACAAAACAACTGACAGTCATTTGGCTGCCAGTTGTTTTTTCCTCATTCTAAAATGGGAGCGCTAATCTTCCATCAGGTGTTCCACGTGTAAAATCTCGTGCGCGATCTCACTGCCAGCCTCTCCCAGGAATTCCTGGTAGACCGCTTGAATGGCGGGGTTGTGGTGTGAGACACGCAGAGTTTGGTTGCGGTCGATGTGATACAGCCCGCGAATGCGCTGTTCGATGACGTCGTCGCGCTCTGCCGCGTAGGGTTGTCCACCGCCGTTTACACATCCACCAGGGCAGGCCATGATCTCGATCACGTCGTATTTTTCCTCGCCACTCTCGATCTTTTCCAGGATCTTGCGGGTGTTGCCCAGTCCGGAGACAGCCACCACGCGGACGGTGCGTCCGTTCAGGTCGATGCTGGCTTCGCGGCTTGCCTGCAAACCACGAATGCTGGTGAAATTCACGTCAGTCAACTCCTTGCCGGTTGCCTTCTCATACACGGTGCGTAACGCGGCTTCAAGCACGCCGCCTGTGCTGCCAAAGATGACGCCCGCGCCGGTCGATTGTCCAAGCGGGCTGTCGAATTCCTCTTCGGGCATGTGGCGCAAGTCAACGGAACCTTCCTTGAACATCTTGGCGAGTTCACGGGTGGTCAGCACCAGGTCCACGTCGCGGATGCCGTAGGTCTGTTCGCTTGGCAGGGCAGATTCATACTTCTTCGCTATACAGGGCATGACCGACACCACAACGATGTCCCTGGGATCGATGCCCATCTTCTTCGCATAATAGGTCTTGACCATTGCGCCTGTCATCTGTTGTGGTGATTTACAGGTGGATACCATGTAGCGCAGCTTGGGGAAATGGCAGTTGAGGAAGTTGATCCAGCCGGGGCAGCAGGAGGTGAGGATTGGCAGATTTTCGTTCTTTTCCAGCCGTTCCATGATTTCCTTGCCTTCCTCGACAATGGTGAGGTCGGCGCCGAAGGTGGTGTCGAAGACGGCGCTGAAGCCGAGTCGGCGCAGACCAGCCACCAGTTTGCCGGTGACAATCTGCCCGACAGGCATTCCAAATTCCTCGCCGATGGCAACGCGCACAGCGGGCGCCACCTGGACAACGACGTGTTTCTTGGGGTTGAATAGCGCGGTCCACGTTTCGTGGATGTAGCCCACGCCCGTCAGTGCGGCGGTCGGACAAACGCTCACGCACTGTCCGCAGTAGGTACAGTTCGATTGGGCGATGGGCATCATTTCAGCTGGCGCCACAACAGTTCTGAATCCGCGTCCGAAGGCGGTCAACGCGCCCACGGTCTGGACATCGTTACACATGGTTTCGCAGCGACGGCACATGATGCACTTGCTGGGATCCCGCTTCAACGCGCCGCTGGATTTGTCGATGGGGTGGGTCGAGCGTTCACCCTTGTAACGCTGGGTGTTGATGCCAAATTCCCAGACCAGGGATTGCAATTCGCAGTCAGTGGACTTGGAACACACCAGGCAGTCGAATGGGTGGTTGGAGATGATCAACTCCAGATTCTTGCGGCGCGAAGTAAGCACACGCCTCGAGTTGGTGGTCACCTGCATTCCTTCCATCACCGGGGTGGCACAGGCGGGGGGCAGGTTGTTGCGTCCTTCCACTTCCACCACGCAGATGCGGCAGGAGGCGACTGAGTTGAGGTAGTTTACTTTTTCCAGTTTGAGGTAACACAGGGTCGGGATGTCGAGGTGCAGTTTGCGGGCCGCATCCAGGATGGTGGTCCCTTCAGGGACGCTCACGTGTTGACCGTCGATTGTAAGGTTAACTTTTTTCATATTCCTGCTCCTAATTTCGCACCACGGCTGAGAATTTGCAGCGCGTCATACACACACCGCATTTGATACATTTGGTCTGGTCGATGGTATGCAGCTGTTTCACCTGTCCGCTGATACAACCCACCGGGCATCCGCGTGCGCAGGAGGTGCAGCCGATACATTTCTCTGCCGCGATCTCGTATTTCAACAGTTTCTGGCAGACGCCTGCCGGGCAGCGGGAGTCATGGACATGGGCTTCGTATTCGTCCATGAAGTACTTCATGGTGGAAAGAACCGGATTGGGAGCCGTCTGGCCGAGACCGCACAGAGAGGTGTCAGCGATGGTCGTAGCCAGGCTGCGCAGTTCGAACAGATCCTCTTCGCAGCCGCGACCTTCGGTGATATCGGTCAGGATTTCCAACATGCGCTTATTGCCGACGCGGCATGGCGCACAGCGTCCGCAGGATTCTTCGACGATGAATTCCATGTAGAAGCGGGCGATGTTGACCATGCAGTCCTGGTCGCTCATGACGATCATGCCGCCTGATCCCATCATGGAGCCGATGGATGAAAGTGATTCGTAATCGATGGGTGTATCCAGGTACTGTTCGGGGATACAGCCGCCCGAGGGACCGCCGGTCTGGGCGGATTTGAACCTGGCATTGTTCTTGATGCCGCCACCGATGTCGTAGATGATCTCGCGCAGGGTGGTGCCCATGGGAACTTCCACCAGGCCCACGTTATTAACCTTGCCAGCCAGCGCAAAGACCTTGGTTCCTTTGGAGGTTTTTGTTCCCAACGAGTTGAACCAGTCGGCGCCTTTTTGGTAAATGATCGGGATGTTGGCGAGTGTTTCGACGTTGTTCACAATGGTCGGCACACCCCACAATCCGCTTTGAGCGGGGAAGGGAGGTTTGTTGCCCGGTTCACCGCGGCGTCCTTCGATGGAATGAATGAGCGCTGTTTCCTCACCGCAGACAAAGGCACCCGCACCGAGGCGGATGTCGATGTCGAAGTTGAATCCGCTTTGGAGGATGTTCCTGCCCAGCATTCCGCAGGCGCGCGCCTGTTCGATGGCAATTTCCAGACGGCTGACTGCCAGCGGATATTCCGCGCGGATGTAAACGTAGCCCCGGCTGGCGCCGATGGCATAGGCGGCGATCGCCATGCCTTCGATGACACTGTGTGAATCACCTTCCATGATGGAGCGATCCATGAAAGCGCCGGGGTCGCCTTCATCGGCGTTACAGATGACGAACTTCTCATCGTTGACATGATTGCGTGCAAACTCCCATTTTCGTCCAGTCGGGAAACCCGCCCCGCCGCGTCCGCGCAGACCGGATTTCTTCATCTCCTCAATCACTTCAGCCGGGGTCATGCTCAACACCTTGGCCAGCGATTGGAATCCGCCGGTGGCGATGTATTCCTCAACTTTTTCGGGATTGATCAAACCGCAGTTGCGCAGGGCAACACGCTGTTGCAGGCGGTAGAAGTTGATGTCTTCCGAGTTTGCCTTTTTTTGCTTCAAGGTCGGGTCTTCGTAAAGAAGTCTCGTAACCTTCTGTCCTTTGAGGATCTGCTCTTCGAACAGTTCGGGCACATCGCCCGGTTTTACCTGGACGTAGAAGACACCTTCGGGGAAGATCTTGACGATGGGTCCTTTTTCGCAGAAACCGAAGCAGCCCGAAATCGAGGCTTGTATCCGATCTTCGAGTCCGTGCTCCTTGATCAGACGATTGAATTCATTCACAATTTTGTTGCTCTGTGAAGCGTGACAACCCGTGCCGCCGCAGACCAGGATCATTTGCGACTCGTCACTCACAGCTATACCCAGGCGCGTGTTGAGGAGACCCTTGAACTGCTCGTAAGCCTCCAGCAATTCGGTGGTGGTTTTAATCTCAGGCATGGACGGCCTCCTCGACAGTTTCACTTTCCTCGATGATGTATTGTTCGATGATGTCGCGAACATCATTGATCTTTACCTTTCCGTACACCCGCTGATTGATGGTGACCACCGGGGCAAGTCCACAGGCGCCCACGCAGCGCAGGCTTTCAATGGAGAATTTGCCATCGGGGGTCACTTCCCCAGCCTTGATGCCCAGAATGCGTTCGAATTCCTGCAGGATTTTTTCCGAACCGTTGACGTAGCAGGCGGTTCCCATGCAGACATTGATCTGGATCTTGCCTTTGGGCGTGATGGTGAAAAAATTATAGAAGCTGATGACACCCGAAACCTCGGCATGTGTAATGCCATAGCATTGGGCAATATGGGTTTGAACTTCGACCGGCAGATATCCGAAGATGTGCTGGGCGTGATGCAGGGTCATGATTAAAGTATCTTTGCGGCGCGGATTCTTTGAATCGATGGCCAGTTTGTCAATGTGCTTGTCCAGTTCGGTGAACTGTTCGCTGTGTTGCTCTCCGCAGGGAGAAGTAACGGGATCTGTACTCATACGATCTCCTTATGTAGATTGAATACCTTCTGAGTGATAGGCAGAAGATTTGTGTTCAAGGGTGGCTGCAACGTGATCACACGTTGCGCTAGCAGGGGCAATTCCTCTCTGATATGGGTGATGAACAGGAGGGTCATGTGCGGGTTGGTCTTCAGGAGGAATTGGATGATGCACTTCTTGGAATCCATGTCGATTGACTGGAATGGCTCGTCCATGATGACGAAACGGGGTGAATCCAGCAGTCCGCGGATCAAGGTCACCTTTTGTTTCATTCCGCCGGAAAGTTGAAATGGATGGCGGGCGCGGAAGGCTCCCAACTCGCAGACTTCCAGCCATTCATCGCAGCGCTTGCGGATTTCGTCCGAGATCGGCTTTCCGCAGGCTTTGAATGGCAGGTAGATGTTTTCCTCGACGGTGAGAAAGGGGAAAAGGCGCGTCTCCTGAAAAATGACCGCGCCTATTGGTTCAGCAAGGCGGATCTCGCCTTTGTCAGCCTGTTCCAATCCACAAAGGATGCGAACCAGAGTGGTCTTTCCGGTTCCCGAAGGGGCCACGAGAGCCACGCGTTCCGCACGGCGGATGCTCAATGACAGGTTGTCCAGCACCAGATTTGAGCCATACTTCTTTTGCAGCTTTCTAACTTCCAGAACGGTATCGGTTTGCATGGTTACTCGGCGTAGGTGTACTTGCTAAAAAACAATGAGAATAAAATGGATTGCACAGCTTGAAAGAGCAGACTGAAAACCAATAAGATCAACAGGTAAAAAAACACTTCCTTCATATTGATGAAGATGCGGGCATTGTTTAGCAGGTATCCCAGTCCATCCTGCGCACCGATAAATTCGCCCAACACCACCACTTTGACCGCCAGTCCCATCCCCAGACTAAGGTTGCTTTGGAGCACGGGAACCAGAATTGGCAGGTAAACATTCGAGAAGATGGCAGACTTTCTGCTTCTGATCGAGATCAGATATTCCTCAAGCTTTTCATTCCTTTTTTGCAGACCGTTCAGCGTGTTGACCGCCAGTGTCGGCAGCACCAGTAATGTGATCAGCAGGATCGGTGTGGCGTTTCCAATTCCACACATGAGAAGCAGGATCACTCCCAACACTGTGCCCGGCAAAACCTGAAGCGCCATCATCAACGAATTGAGCGGTGCGCCCCAGTTTTGCAGAAAGGCGAGCCCGCCAAGCAGGGTCCCCGCCAGCAGGGACAGGCTGAAGCCAGCCAGCACACGGTACAGGGTCACCGCAAGGTGGTGGGACAGCTGTTGCGGTGGGTGGTTCCAGGCGTTGGTCAGCGTGTCCCACGGGGTCGGGATGATGTAGGCGGGATAAAACAGCGTGAGGATGCTCCAGACCGCCACGATCAGCCCGACCCCGATCGCCTCATTTCGCAGGGCTGTAATAAAATTGCGCGTAGGTTTCATCCAGTGGTTTTCCAACGGTCTGATAATAAGTTTCGATGCCTTCCTGCATCTCTGCGCCTGCGTGGAACTGATATTGCGTGCGGCTCAGCGCCTGGGTAAGAATGGGTTCGGGCAGTTTGAATTGATCCCTGACCACGGAGACGGCAGCAGCCGGATCAGCCTGAACCTCCTGGATGGCTTCCGCCATGGCGGTATTGAAGGCTTCGACTTCAGCAGCATGGCTGGCCGCCCAGTTTGCGTTGACGAAGGTGCCGACTTGCGGGTAGCCCTTATTCCCGGGATTGTATTGATTCCACAGGTCGTACAGGCTGAAGGAGATGTGAACATCGGGCTGACTCTCCACAAGCGAAACATTCGGCTCGGGCAGTACCACCGCCATGGCTTTGCCTTCCTTCAAAAGAGCGATCGACGCGTCGAATGGGGAATAGATGGGGGTGATATCTGTGCCCCATGTCAATCCTTCCTGTGCAGCCAGATATTGGCAGATCTCCTCGATGGGCGAGCCTGCAAAGGGGATGTGGATTTCGCCGCCTTTCAGGTCGCTGAAACTGGATACGGTCTTTCCATGCGTGATGAGATGGGATAAACCGCTGACATAGGTATTACTTAGTTTGATGGGGACCTCGTTCTTGAACAGCGCCATTCCGACCGAGAGACCGGTCACCATCATGGAAACTTCACCGCGGGCGAACAGGGTGTTTGCCTGTTCCTGATTTGTGTACAGGACGAGTTCCACGTTGTCGAGCTTCTGCGCCGCCATGATGACGGGAATGGATGAGGTGGAAGCTGGGGTGTAAATCGTCCAGGTTTCGGCGGCAGGTACAGCCGTTGTCGGGGAGGCGCAGGAGGTCAGCGCGAACGCGACAATTGCAATGACTAACAGGAAGTTCCGATAAAGTGTTTTCATGGATACCTTTTCTAAAATTTGACCTATTAAAATTTCTGAACGATCATCAGATAGAGATCAGTTTCGGTGATGATGCCTGCCAGCTTCCTGTCTTTGTTGACGACAGGCAGACAATGGATCTTGTTTTTAAGCATGAGGTGGGCCGCTTTGCTGACAGGTGCTTCGGGCGCGATGGTCAGCAGCGGCAGTTGGGTCATGATCTTTTCGGCGGGCTGGGCCAGGATTTGCAGCGACAAGTTCTGGGTATCACGCACAGCCAGGCGGGAGGGGTCGCTTCTCATCAGGTCGGTG
This sequence comes from Anaerolinea sp., assembly GCA_020047815.1. Classification (GTDB taxonomy): domain Bacteria; phylum Chloroflexota; class Anaerolineae; order Anaerolineales; family Villigracilaceae; genus Villigracilis. The sequence continues at coordinate 4,123 of JAIFNG010000113.1, read as the reverse complement.
CGGGTGACCAAGCCCACCATGCTTTCCTCGCGCATGACAGGCAGGGCGCGAATGCGCTTCGTTCCCATCAGACGGTGCATCTCCAGCAGGCTGGTTTCCTCATCGATGGTGACCACTTCTTCGTTCATGTAGTGACTGACAGGGATGGTTTTTTTCAGGCCGGGATACTCGTTTACGATGAAACGCATCAGGTCTGAGTTGGTCAGGATGCCCGTCAACTTTTTTCCCTCTTCGACCACGGGCAGGGCAGTGATCTTGTTCTCCAGCATGATGCGTGCTGCCCTGGCGACCAAAGCTGTGGCAGTGATCACGATCGGCTTGGTTGTCATCACGTCCCGGATCGTGAGTTCGGTCAGGGTCATGACATTGTCACCAGCCCGTTGATCGAGGTACGAGATATCGTAAAGCAGACCGCGGCGGGTGATGATGCCGACCAGTTCACCATCGTTTACAACGGGTAATGCCCGGATCTTGTTTTCAGCCATCAGCAGTCGGGCGTCATTCAGGCTTGCACCCGGTGCGATCATCACCACGGGGGAAGTCATCCAGGCTTGTACGGTTCTGTGTGTCATGCAATCAACCTCAAGATGTGGAACAGGATTGTCTTTGAATGTTTGCAGTATAGGTGACCTGTCCTGTTGACACATCGGGAGAAAGGTCGAAAGATATCTCGTCTGAATCGCTCATTTTTCATTACCCATATCAATGAAGGTCAGCCCCTTAAAAAGATGCAGCGCATCTCATCATTAATGATGAGATGCGCTGCAAAAAAGAGCGCCTCCCGTTCAGGAAGCGCTCTTTGATACCGTTAAGGGGCTGCTAATCGTCAGGCATGTTGACAATGCCCGCACGCATGGCGTTAATGGCAGCCTGTGTCCGGCTTGAAACCTGTAATTTGGATAGAATATGTCCCACATGCGAATGAACCGTTGCCGTGCTGACCAGCAGCTTCTGCGCGATTTCCTGGTTGGTGTAGCCCTGTGCCATGAGTTTGAGCACGGTCAACTCGCGTTCGGTAAGCTTTTTGAGTAGGTCATCCTGCTCTTCTTTTTCGGGATTATGCATTTGGTGGAGCACATGTTGCATGATGGACGGATGCAGACAGGCTTCGCCCCGCGCCGCCTGACGAACTGCCTGTATCAGCTCGACTTCGCTGGCGTCCTTGATGATGTAGCCGATCGCGCCTGCCTTCAGGGCGGGTACAACCATGTCATGGGTGCTTAGACCCGAAAAGATGATGACGTTTACATCCGAGGTGTTCTTCTTTATGGCTTGCGTGGCCTCCACACCGTCCATTTCCGGCATGAGGCGGTTCATAATGACAACATTGGGTCGTAATGAAACAGCCAGATCAACAGCTGTTACTCCGTTATTTGCCACTCCCACCACTTCCAAATCTTCGTGATTCTTGAACATCGCGATCAGCCCGCTGAGCACCACCGGATAATCATCCACAATTAGTAATCGTATCTTTGCTTTCACTATGCCTCGACTAAAGTGTATGTAGAGAATATCTGGATATCTTCATCTCATTTTACCTCTAAAATTGATCTGACCACCGACAACCATCCCACATCTCTGCTGTAATTGCCATGATCCAACCATGCGCTCCAGCCCATTGCGGACCCCGGGAGCGCATCATCTGCACTTTTGGATCTGCCGGTCTTTTGCCGGGCAGGGGGGGTAAAATAAACTCTGGCACGAAAAAATTATTACTCGAGGAGCCAGTCCATGTCAGACACCTTCGCCGCCCTTGAACGTTACCTGCGCGCCCTGCCCCAGGATAAACTGGAGGACACCCTCACCTTTGAACAGGTGGAGGGCATCCTCAACGACAAATTACCGCCATCCGCCCATCTTTATTACGCCTGGTGGGCATATCAAAACGAAGAAAACCACTTCGCCGAGCAAGCCTGGCTCAATACAGGCTGGCGCATGGACGCAGTCCACTTTGAGGATAAATGGGTCCGCTTCTGCAGGGTTTAAGTATTCTCGATTGCTTGATCCTTATCAGGCAAAGGCACAGATCAATTCTAAAGAGTCTTATCCACCATGGGTTCTCAAACAAGCTCATCACTCCCGCAAAACGGAGGACCATCCACGAATAAAGCCACAAATATACGAATGTTGTGCCATCCATTCGAGAATTCGTGAAAAATTCGTGGACGGTCTCATGAATTTGGTGTGGAGTTGGGCTCTGGAAAATTTTTCTGGCATGATTTTTTCAAATGGTATAATCTTTCCATCAACAAAAGAGGTAATAATGAAAAGGACATTTACTGCTTTTTTAGAATACGATGATGAAACCAAACTTTATGTAGGGATTATCCCCAACGTGCCAGGCGCGCATACGCAAGCTGAAAATCTGGATGAATTGAAGCGTAATCTACAGGAAGTACTGGAACTTTGCCTTGAAGAAAATCCAGAGATCGCCAACTAAATTTCTAAAATCCGCACGATTGGCTTTGAAGCGCTGATCCGTGAGCTCGGTCCTGCGGGCGCGATTCGCTTTATCCAGCAATATGAATCTGGTCAGGGAGATTACACCCGTGACCGAAAAAAACTCCTGCCGAAGAAATCCATCCGCGAAATCGGCAACAAAATCACCAAAGCCCGGCCATCGAAAATAAAATGATTAAAACGCCCCCGTCTCAAAAACGAGGGCGTTTTTCTTTTATGTCGGGGTGAGAGCGTAGGGACAGATAAGACTCCATTATCATTTTATAACTGTCGAACTCTGATTTTTACGACGTCGCTTGTTCGCTCCGCAACAAGAATGAACGGTGGAGTAACATCGGGTGCGTTATCGCGAATTGCCTCTAAAGTTTTCACGGTAAACTCTGCTTGGATATGTCCAGGTCGAAGATAAATGATCTCGATAAATTTTGCGCCAAAAACAGCCATTCCGCTAAAGTCGCTGTCATGGGTCAGAACCACCCTGCCCGTTTCCACCGCTTGTTATAGAACGTCAGTATCTGGTGATCCAAACAAGCCTTGTTCCGCCACGGATTTGACGTCCAAACCGGCCTTCCGCAAAAACGCAACAACATCAGGGAGAATATTTTCGTCTGCAAGCAGTGGAAAATCCAAAGCCTTCACGCAGAAACCTTTACGTCCAATAGGATTTCATTCTTTACAGACTGTGCTGCATAGCGAAGCGCTTCCTCGATGGCTTCGGCGGTTAGTTGGGGATAGGCTCTTAGAATGTCGTTTTTCGTTGCGCTGCTGGCAACGAGTTCAAGGATGAACTCGATACTTAAACGAGTTCCAACGATATGCGGTTTTCCGTTAAGAATTTCGGGATTATAAGCAATATGGGTGAACATGGTTTTACTCCTGAATATTGTTATTATACCCAGTGCGGTCACAAATTGCGCTTTTTTATCGCCTCCTCAATTATTTTTCATCAATACATCCTTTAAAGTCTCACTATCCGAAAGTGGCGCGATGACAACATTTCCGATCTGTGCATTTCCAGTCCCCAAGGCGGATTTTGCGTTATTTACTATTTTTTCAATTTGCTCAACTCGATTGTCGTGCCTTGCACAATAGTAAACTGGAGGATACCCTGACCTTAGAACATGTGGAGGATAAATGGGTCCGCTTCTGCAGGTTATGATTTTTCCGATTGCTTGATCCTCATCAGGCAAAGACGCAGATCAATTCTTGGGTTCTCAAACAAGCTCATCACTCCCGGCAAAACGGAGGACCATCCACGAATAAAGCCACGAATGCACGAATATTGCGCCGTCCATTCGAGAATTCGTGAAAAATTCGTGGATGGTCTTCATGAATTTGGTGTGAAGTTTGCCGCGGCGGACTTCCTTCTCTTTCAGCACACGGAATGTCTCCCTAGGGAAATCCTCGCCGAGGCTTCTTTCGGATTGACCCCAAAGGCGTGTAACTCATTTCATCGCAGGGGAGATCGTAGAGGCGGGCGATCATGCCATCCAGTTCGGTGCAATCTACTGTTCCTGTCAGGAATTGGCGACCATATTGTTGACGTCGACAAAATGGTTGGGATTGAGAGGTAATTCGCGCAGACAATGAAATAAATCGCGACCTAGCACTCTTTTTTACTCAACTCCCAGGTGCTGGTTGATAAATCCTAAGGCCAAAAAGA
>JAIFNG010000054.1 GCA_020047815.1 Anaerolinea sp. | reverse complement strand
TTTCCGACGTCGGAGATGAAGAGCGGAAGTGCCGGCTGCAATTCTGTTGAGCCAAAAGGCTGGATGACCGTTTCCATGGCTCTGCCCAGCAGCGTCTTGTAAACATGGATGTCGACCATTTTTGGGTCAAGCGATCCTTCCAAGTCCCAAGCACGCACACTGGGATCGCCAAGAGTATAAATAAACCGCACAGTTTGCCCTGGCCGCAGGAATTTCCCCGCGACCTCTAACTGCCTGGCGGCCACCGATGCTGGAGATGGAACGCGATATTCACTCACAGGGCGACTGAGCGTCTGCCTGACGATCAGCTTTTCAAGCGGAATGCGCTGGTGCCTTAGATCGTAGAGTTTATTGTCCATCAACACTTGGGCTTTAGTCAGGTATTCGGGCATATGGTCGGCATCAGGGGATCTCGCCAGGAGTTCCAACACTTCATTTTGAAATTCAGAAATAAACTTTGGCGTATCATGCCGCCTGAGTTCAATGCCGCGGCACTTGATCTCACCGCTTTGAAATACGCCAAAATAGCGGTTCGCCACCGGGACTTTATTATTCAGTCGTGAAGGCAGGAAAGAGATCCAGCGGTAAATCCCATCCAGGGCAATTGGCAGGCCGGTACGATTGAGTATTTCATCGAGCAAAGGTTGCAGGTCTTTCACTTTATTCGCACCTTGCTTCTGTACCCATAACCCGTCAACGTAAATATGAAGGACTGAGAACCCCATATCTTCAGCCGCCTCCTTGGCCCTCAGCAGAACTTCCCTGCCGTAGGCTGTTACAGCCTCGTGGGCCTCGATCTTCCCAAAGCGCGCATTCTTGTACCCCAGATACCCAAAGCATGTGACCAGCAGCCATTTATGCGCCGCGGATTGAGCCTTATAGACCTTGTAGCGCATATCCCACTTGGACATGGTTAACAGCTGCATTTTGATCGCGATCCGTTTCTTGAGCAGTGGGTCCAGCGTCTTTGGAATAAGGCCCTGTTCACTTGTGGTGGCCGGGAGATTGGTATCCTTTTCGCGAATGCCCGGCCGAATGGTCTCAGGCGAAATGTTGAACCTCGCCATCACACTTGGATACATTGAAATGAAGTCGATCTCGGCCACATCCCTGTGCAAGCCGATGGTGGGTTGATAAACCAGACCGCCCATATCTGAGTGGATCAAGTCCATGATCGATTTGGTATGCTCCGCCTGCTGTTTGTGCCATGGCACCAGAACTCCTTCGTTGAGTGCGGTCACGATCTGCATGGATGAAATACCTGTGCCCGGCGATACCCGAGCCACTGTTTGCACAGGCAGCGCCGTCACCCGCGCCAACTCCCATATACCTTCAAGCCCATAATCATGATACATGACCGCGTTGTGGATGTCGATGTGCCAGCGTCCGGCGAGAAACACCTGCCTGCCGCGATGGATGACCTGTCCATAGGCGTGGTACGTCCGTGCATCCCGATGTTTGATGGCTTGATCCGCATCGCGATTGAGGGGCAGGTCAATGCCGGTATCTTGGGACATTTGAAGCAGCAGTGGCAACAGCCAGGTATCGCCCCATGCCGTGAGGAGCAGGTCAGGGTCATGGCGTATCAGGAGCGCGCGCAATCCGATAATGAAGGCGCGGGCAGGCTCCAGATTTAGCGAGAAGCGGGCCTGTGGCGTCTGTATAAAGACTTTGGTTGGCGCGGCGTGAAAGGGATCACATTCCGGCTCCAAACCGAGCACGGTCAATGGCGGAAGCGGCAGATCAAGATCCCAGGGCGATTGTGTGGCGCGAATGCCCAGGATGAGCCCTTGTGAGGCTATCTTGATCTCACAGTCGGCCAGTGGAAATACCCCATACTCTGCCGCATAGCGCAGGGAGATCGGGATGTCGGCATCGTAATAAGTGAGGTTGGGGAAGGTTTGCGATGTTCGATTGAATAGCGGGGACAAATCGGATGGATACGCCAGTGTGACGGACAGAACTGGAATGTTACCCAGGAAGAGATCACGTCTTTCCTCGCGGGCAAGTTTTGGATTTTCAGGCTGTAGTAGCAGCCATTTCCATAGTTCACGCAATCGTGGTGACGGCCCTGCCACATAAAAAGCAATTGGAAAGTCATGATGCAAGGCCTGGCGTTTCCCGTCATCCCCTAATACCCATACCGTCAAGCCTTTCTCACTTGGAAAAATGTCAAAAAGCCAACCATGAATTTCACTGCCCTTTTCCGTCACGGCTTACCTCAACATATTGGCGCAGTTTCATAACTTCCTTGTGCTCTTCCAATAACATACACAGCAGGAGTGTTTCAAATGGAAGCGCGTGTGAAGCGTAGGCTGTGGCAGCCAGATGCTGTCGCGCCAGTGCAAACAGATCATCCAATGCGATCTGGTCGCTTCTGCGCAACGCACGGCGAAACCGGGCGAACGAGGCTTCTTCGTTCAGAAATTCCTGAGTGATCGAAGGAAGTGTGCGTCCCATGGCTAGAAAAGGGCCGGCTGGGCGAGGACAGGATAGGGGATCTCGACTTCGATAACATTATCGGCCTTTGACAGAACTCGTTCAGCAAGAAAAGATCGATCTGTATGCGGCTTCAGGCTGACCACTATCGGTCCCATTAATCTCAACCGATCCAATTGAACAAGACATAGATCCAGAAGCCTGTCAGCTTCTCTTGGTTGTATGTTCTCATCGTAGAAAGACGCGAGCATGTCCATGATGATGCATGGCTGCTGAAGGGATGGCGAGCTTTCCAACAATGAAAGCATTTGATAGCAGGTAAAAGCCCTGCGTACAAAAATATGACTTGCCGCTTTCTCGACATCTGGAGTTCTCATGCGCAGCTTGCGGATGGTCTGGTATGCTGCGAAGTGATTGCCGCCATCCAGAATGGTGACCGCGCCACGCACAGCCAATTCTGCCGTGAGTGTAGTGATCTGCTCCCTGGTTTCATGAGTTGATGAAACAACGATCAATTTGCCGGCATGTAGGATGGGAAGTATGTTCATGCCAAAAAGATACAGCCATTGGCTAAAAATGATAACTCCCCGATGGGGGGAGTTTTGGTTGGGTTGTGGGTAGGACTTGATGGAGGGGGCATATGTGTGGGTGGTACAGCCTTATGCGGCCATCCCTTAGCCTGCCCAGGAACTCCAATCCCAAATTGAGAGAAGCTGCTGTAATTGGGTCCGGCTCTTGACGCCGAATTTCCCGAGGATATTGTGAGTATGAAATTTAACGGTTTCAGACGAGATGCTCATGCGTGCGGCGGCCTGACGATTTGTGTATCCGAGGCAAAGCAATGCAGTAACTTCCTTCTCCCGTGGCGTGAGGCTGTCCCATTTTTGGTAAAGCTCATCCCTGGAAAAGTATTGGGTAAGACCGGCGGCCAGGAGTTCAGTGGCAAATTCATCTTCAGGACGTCCCTCGTGCTTGGCAAGTGTGACCAGTGTGGAGTGGAGGCTTTCACTGATCTCAAAAGTACGAGAGCCGGGAGCAGGACGTAGGCCTATCGTGAATAAGAAACGCTTCCAGATAGACATTTGAATTCATTATATAGAACATGTGTTCCATCGTCAAGGAAGCCAAATTGTTCCACTTTTGAAAAACGCCATCCAGGATAATTTCTAACGTCGGAAACTCAACCCTGCATCTTCCCCGTCTTCTCTGGCTCGATAAAGATTCTTTAAGGTCAGGATGCCTGGTATGAAAGAAAATAAATCCACCCATCATGGGGTAAGCAACCAGACAATACCATACAACCTAACCGCTTCTGGTCCATGATGATCTGACACTATGTTATTGTAGAAGGGTTTAAAAATATACTTGCCCAAAAATCGAAATGCCAATATAATAACCGCCTAGTAATTAAGGCCTAAGACTAGGTGATTTTCAATTCAAAAGTTATTTTTGGCGAACAAAAAATAACACTATATGCAGGGTCTTTTACACCGAGACGGTTATGTATGGTGTAATCCACGCGGGAGTCGCCAAGTGGTAAGGCATCAGCCTTCCAAGCTGATATTCGTGGGTTCGAATCCCATCTCCCGCTCTCGTTTTTAAATTTCAGTGTCCCATGGTGCCTGGCACCCGGCACTGAAATACCTAAAGTAATCCCGCGACGTGCAAAGCAACGGCGTTTCGATGAGACAGTGAGAGTTCAGGCTCTTGCCGTCTTTTTTTGTTTTATGGCAGTGATCGAATTTTAAAACCCGCCAACAGATCGAGAGAGCATCCAATGAGTTGCGACTTGACAACCTGGAATCAGGGAGTGAACATAAAGTTACTAAACAGCCAATATCGTTGACAAGCCATGTGTCCTAACATAGAATTCAATTACAACTAATTCCCAATATTAAGGAGAAAATCATGCTAAAAGAATTCAAAGCCTTCGCAATGCGCGGCAACGTGCTGGACCTTGCCACTGCCGTCATCATGGGCGGCGCGTTCGGGAAGATCATCGGCTCCCTCGTCAATGACATCATTATGCCGCTGATCGGACTGGTGATGGGCGGCGTAAACTTCAGTGAACTATCCTTCACCGTTGGCGAAGCGGTCATCAAATGGGGCGCCTTCGTGCAAACCACAATCGACTTTATAGTCATTGCAATTATCGTCTTCCTGATCATCAAAGCCGCGAACAGCATGAAGAAGGAAGCCCCTGCCGCCCCCGCCGAACCTACAACAAAAGAATGTCCACAGTGCTTCAGCACAATTTCGATCAAAGCCACGCGCTGCCCCAACTGTACTTCCGAATTAAAGTAGAACGAACAGGTACACAGATAACGTCCCACAGGTTTCATGGAATTCCACCTCCTGCTGGACGTTTTTTTTTCAGCCTTCATCTTTTATCCTTTATAAGTTATCCTTCCCATATGGATTTTCTCACCAAACTAAACCCTCAACAACGTAAAGCAGTCACCGCACCTGATGGCGCCGTGCTGGTCGTGGCCGGACCTGGCTCCGGCAAGACACGCGTACTAACCCAGCGCATCGCATATCTGATCGCGTCCGAAGGAATCCGCCCCTGGCAAATCCTGGCAGTCACATTCACAAACAAAGCCGCAAAGGAAATGGACCAGCGCGTGAAAGTGATGCTGAATGAACAGGCAACCGAAGGCATGATGCTTGGCACATTTCACTCGATCTGTGCGCGCATCCTGCGGCGGGAAGCAGACCATCTTCCGTTTGAATCAAATTTTGTGATCTTTGATTCCGATGACCAGGAGAGAATCGTAAAAAGCATCATCAAAGAATTGAACTTGAACGACAAACTCTATCGCGCTCCGAGCATCCACGCCGCCATCTCACGCGCAAAGAATGAACTCATTGGACCTGATGATTATTTAATTAATACCTATCGCGACGAGGTCGTCAAGCGGGTTTATATCGAATATCAAAAACGATTGATCGCCAGCAATGCCGTGGACTTTGACGACCTGCTTGTTTACACTGCCCAATTGCTGGAAGGGAATCCCGCCGTTCGTGATAAATATGCACAAAAATTTAGACATGTGCTGGTGGATGAGTTCCAGGATACCAACCTGGCACAGTATGCACTGATCAAACAACTGTCTTCGCATTATAAAAACATCTTTTGCGTGGGCGACCCGGACCAGTCGGTGTATGGCTGGCGCGGCGCAGACTATCGCAACATCCAGCGCTTTGAACAGGATTTCCCGGACTCACAGGTGGTATTGCTCGAACAGAGTTACCGCTCACATCAAAATATTCTTGATACTGCAACAAGTGTTATTGACCGTTCCAGCAACCGCCATAAAAAACGGCTCTTCAGCGACCGCGGCGCCGGAGAAAAAATCTTTCTGCACGAGGCTTATAACGACTACGACGAAGCCGCCTTTGTGGTGGACACCATTGCGCAGCTTGTTCAGTCCAAACAATTTGAACCCGGGGAATGCGCGGTCATGTACCGGACCAACGCCATGTCCCGATTAATTGAAGAGGCATTTCTACAGGCGCGGCTTCCCTACCGCCTTGTAGGCGCACAACGGTTTTACGGACGGCGTGAAGTTAAAGATGTGATCTCATTCCTTCGCCTGGTTCACAACCCGTCTGATGAAGCGGCGCTGGGGCGCATCATCAATGTCCCGCCGCGCGGCATTGGAGAGAAGACATTAACCACCCTGCACCTGATCGCCCGTCAAAATGAAACAACGCCCGGCGCGGTTTTGCTCGACCTGGGGCGCGGCTCGGAATCACCTTTTTACAAATCGTTCACAGGACGAGCGGCCCTGCCGCTCGCAGACTTCGGCGGCATGTTTGCCAACTGGCGCGCACTCGCATCCATTGCCACTATTCCCGAATTGTTTGACCGCATCCTGAAAGACATAAATTACAAGGAACATGTCGTGGAGGATGAATCAGAAGAAAGCAAAGACCGCTGGGAAAACGTGCAGGAGTTGAAGCGCCTGGCCATGGAATATTCCACACGCACCATGGATGAGTTCCTTGAAAATATAGCACTCGTTGCCGACCAGGATACCATCACCGATGCCAACGCACCCACCCTGCTGACACTCCACGCCGCCAAAGGACTTGAATTCGGCGCGGTCTTCATCGTCGGGCTGGATGATGGGATCATGCCGCACAGCCGTTCCTTTGATGACCCCGCCCAAATGGAGGAGGAACGCCGTCTCTTTTATGTGGGCATCACGCGTGCCAAGGATAAATTATATTTATTGCGTGCCCTTCAACGCGGAGGAAGGGGCATGTCTGAAACAACTGATGCCTCGCGTTTTCTCGAGGATATCCCTGCCAACCTACTGGTGGGAAAAACCCGCACGGGACGTCCCACCAGTTCTTTCTCCTCCTCCCAAAGTTTTTATAGAACTCCTGGTCCTTCTGAATCGAGGTGGACGGTTCCCCCCCCGCCCCGGTCTGTTCCTGTGGCAAATCTGGTGAGCAGCAAATTCAACTCTGGAGACCGTGTCAACCATCCGTCATGGGGCGAAGGCATGGTACTGGAGAGCAAAATACAGGATAACGACGAGATCGTGGTTATAGAGTTCAAATCGGTTGGGCTTAAACGCCTGGCAGCAAGCCTTGCAAATCTTACCGTCATTTAGAGGACATTAGATGGTCGGCCACAAATCATCCAACATTCATGGTCAAGCCCGTGTTCATTCGCATCCTCTACTTTGGTTATAGAATCTACTGCTTCTTCTTGCGCCCGCTGCGCATCGGGGTGCGTGTGATGATGCTGCAGGATGAAAAAGTATGGCTTGTACGCCAGACATACATGCCAGGCTGGTTCATGCCGGGAGGCGGAGTAAAAAAGGGTGAGACCCTGGAAGAAGCCACCCGTCGTGAAGCGCGCGAAGAGACAGGCGCAGAACTCGGCAACTTAACATTAATGGGCGCATATTCAAACTTCACTGAATGGAAAAGCGACCATAATATTGTTTTCATCTGTAAAAACTTTGAATTCAAAGGCAAACCTGACAGCGAAATTTCTGAGCTGCGTCTTTTTGCACTGAACGAATTACCAGACGGTATCTGGCCCGGTCACCGCCGACGACTGCAGGAATACCAAACGGGCATCCAAAATCCGCAATTTGGAGAATGGTAGAAACCATAGTGACTCCTTTGGCCGCCAACCCAACGAGCGACTAAAAAAGTCATTCCACTATTTGGTAAAATATCTGTGAAATCTTTCACTGGAGAATTATTATGACTAACACCATGAAAATCGTTATTCCCATGGCAGGATGGGGGACCCGCATGCGTCCGCACACGTGGAGCAAGCCAAAGCCACTGGTAAGTGTGGCGGGCAAAACCTCACTCGAACACCTGCTCGATATGTTCAAAACTTTACCCGACCCCGAAAACACGGAATATATTTTCATCCTCGGTCCCTACCTGGGTGAGATGCAAATTCCGCCGTTCATCCAGAAACATTACCCGGACCTCAAAGCCCGATTCGTTGTGCAACATGAGATGAAGGGGCAATCTCATGCGCTGTCATTGGCGCGTGAGTATTTGCAGGGTCCCATGATCATGTGCTTTTCAGACACTCTGATGGAAACAGACTTCTCCTTCCTCGCAAAGGAAGAGTCTGACGGTGTGGCATGGGTGATGCCCGTGGATGATCCGCGGCGCTTTGGTGTGGCGGAAGAAGGGGCGGACGGCTGGGTAACACGTTTTATTGAAAAACCGCAGAGTGTGGATAACAACCTGGTAGTGGTTGGTTGTTACTATTTCAAGAGCGCTGAACAGGTACTTGCGGCGATAGATATCCAAATGGAACGGGGTGTGATGCTCAAGAATGAATACTTCATGACCGATGCCATTTCCATCATGATCGAAAGCGGAGCGAAAATCCGCACCAACAGCATCAGCACCTGGCTGGATACGGGAACCATCGATGCTACATTGGAGACAAACCGCATCCTGCTCGAACGTGGGGCGGATAATTCGTCGGCAGCAGCAGCAAACAATGCCACAGTCAAGATCGAACCTCCCGTCTATATCCACCCAACAGCAAAAGTCGAAGCGGCAGTCATTGGACCCCATGTCTCCATTGGGGCCAATTGTTATGTCAATTCAGCGGTGATCTCGGACAGCATCATCGAAGAAGGCACAGAGATCATTCGCACTGCACTCACCCATTCACTGATCGGACGTAATTGCCGTGTGGAAGGACAGGCAAACAAAGAAGAAGTGTCTTCCCTCAACATCGGCGACAACAGCAGTGTGATCAGCTCGTAGGAAAAGCCAAACCCATGGAAATCGTCGAGTGCCGGTCCGACACAGAATACGCAGAAAGACCGCTTTCTTTGATCTGGATGGGATGCCGCCACGAGATCGCAGAAATTTTGGCACGCTGGCGCGGACCTGCTGAAAAAGGGTTTCGTGTGAAAACCGTCCAGGGTCTGGCTTTTGAAATTACGTACCAGGAATTTTCAGACGACTGGCACGTTCAACCCTTGTAGGAGGCTTGGTAAAAATGGAAGAAAAACAAAGACTTTCAAAACGCGTGGCTGAATTAAAGCCCAGCGGCATTCGCAAGTTTTTCGACATTGTGGCAACAATGAAAGATGTCATTTCGCTTGGCATTGGCGAACCGGATTTCACCACGCCCAAGCCGATCCTGGATGCGGGCATGCGCTCCCTGCAAAACGGCGAAACACATTACACCTCCAATCATGGCAAGATGGAACTCAGGCAGGGGATCACAGATAATTTACAAAAACTATACAACGTAAAATATGACCCCGCCAGTGAAGTGATTGCGACCGTTGGGGTTTCAGAAGCGTTGTATCTTACGTTCACTGCGCTGTTGGAGCCTGGTGACGAGGTCATTATCCCGACCCCGTGTTTTGTCGCGTATCAAGCAGAAGTAATTCTTGCAGGCGGCGTGGCGGTTGAAATTCCTGCGCGCCTTGAAAATAATTTTGCCATTGACCCGGATGATATTCGCAAAGCCATCACCCCGCGCACCAAGGTGATTTTCATTGGTTATCCATCCAACCCAACAGGCGCAGTCGCTCCGCGTGAAGTCATGCTCGAGATCGGGAAGATCGCAGAACAATATAACCTGATCGTGGTGTCAGACGAGATCTATGACCGCCTGGTGTACGATTTTGACCACGTCTGCTTCCCTGCTCTGGATGAAGGTTTGCGGAATCGAACCGTGCTGCTGGGCGGATTCTCAAAAGCCTATGCCATGACCGGCTGGCGTATTGGCTATGCCTGCGCCCCGAAGGATATTTTGCAGGGAATGCTGCGGGTGCATCAATACACCATCATGTCTGCACCGACCACTGCGCAAGACGCGGCGATCGAAGCTTTGAAATCGGGCGAACCGCACGTGATGGAAATGGTGACCGAATACGACCGCCGCCGCAGGTTAATGGTTGCAGGGTTTAACAAACTTGGCCTTTCAACTTTTGAGCCGCGCGGCGCTTTTTACACCTTCCCCAATATCCGCGCCTCTGGCATGGACGAGGAGACCTTTGCCGAAACCCTGCTGAAAGAAGAAAGCGTGGCAGTTGTACCGGGCAGCGCCTTCGGTCCCGGCGGAGAGGGCTTTGTGCGCGCGTGCTACGCCACCGAATATAGCAAGATCGAAGAAGCCCTGCACCGCATGGAACGGTTTATGAGTCGGCACGGGTAAAAAATAATAATTCATGATCAGGAGGAGCGGGGCTTTATGAAGCATTCCGCTCCTTTTGATTTATGGGTGACTCCAGCACAAAAAACACAAAGGACAAGCAGTGCCCAAGGGGTAATAGATCATAAGTTTTTCCCTGGTGCCCTATGTGAGTGAAAGGCTTTTTTCTTTTCCCCAAGAGGTTTCATATGGACCACACAATCTCCGAATTCCAGCAAAAAATGTCCGCAGGCGAATTGACCTCGCTTCAAATAACCGAATCTTTTTTGGAAAGAATCCATGCGATGGATCAAAACGGTGCGCGGATCAACTCTGTCATCGAAGTGAATGCTGACGTGCAACGCATCGCAGCAGAACTTGACGCGGAGAGAGCCAGCGGCAGGGTACGGAGTCCACTCCACGGAATTCCGATCCTGATCAAAGACAACATTGACACACACGACAAAATGCAAACCACCGCAGGGTCTCTCGCGCTTGAAGGTAATATTGCCCCGCGCGACGCGTTCATTGTTAAGCAATTGCGAAAGGCAGGCGCGGTGATCCTGGGGAAAACAAATCTCAGTGAGTGGGCAAATTTTCGCGGAAAACGATCCATCAGCGGGTGGTCATCGCGCGGCGGTCTGACCCGCAACCCCTATGCGCTTGATCGCTCTGCCTGCGGGTCGTCGTCAGGTTCAGGGGCTGCCGTTGCCGCAAATTTTTGTGCTGCAGCCATTGGCACAGAGACTGATGGTTCGATCATATGTCCCTCACAAACGAATGGCATTGTGGGAATCAAGCCCACGTTGGGATCATTGAGCCGCAGCGGGATTATTCCCATTGCGCACAGCCAGGACACAGCAGGACCGATGGCACGCACCGTCGCAGATGCGGCGATCCTGCTTGGCGCGTTGACCGGTGTTGATAAAAACGACCCAGCCACCACAGCCGGCGCAAAACACGTCTTGAAAGATTACACAAAGTTTCTCGATAAAACCGGATTAAATGGTGCGCGTATCGGCATTGCGCGGAACATGTGCGGCACAGACCCGCGTATTCTCGATCTGTTCGAGAAAAGCATTGCTGTAATGAAGAGTCTGGGTGCGATCATCGTTGACCCTGCAAATCTGCCCAACTTTGATAAATTTAGCAAGACCGAAGTGGAAGTATTGCTCCATGAATTCAAAGCGGGTTTGAATAAATATCTTGCCGGCGCCAACGCACACATGAAAAATATGGAAGATGTCATCAGGTTTAATGATGAAAACAAGGCACGTGTGATGCCGTTCTTTGGGCAGGAACACATGCTCGCCGCACAGGAAACAGGTGGATTAAAAGATAAAAAATACAAAGAGGCGTTGGCGAAGAACCATTTGCTAACACGAAAAAACGGCATTGACGCTGTGATGAAGAAATACAAACTCGATGCGGTGATCGTCCCCTCCGGCGGACCCGCGTGGATGATCGATCGCGCCAATGGTGATGCGATCAACTGGGATATGGAAAGCACGTCACCTGCGGCGGTGGCGGGCTATCCCCATATCACCGTGCCAATGGGATATATTTTCGGTCTGCCGGTGGGAATTTCGTTCTTCGCAAAAGCCTGGCAGGAGCCGATGTTGATAAAGCTCGCCTACGCCTTTGAACAGGCAACGAGGGTGCGGGTTGAGCCGGTCTTTTTAAAGACGGCGAAGTTTTAGGGACTAAAAAGAGCGGGACTTTGCGAAGTCCCGCTCTGACCCTTTTGAAGCAAAATCAGCTTGAGTAATGCAGTGTGCCTTCCATGTCATGTTGACAACTGCGATCTCAGACCCATTCTCCCCCAGGCAGGGAGATTTTTTTAATTCCTGTGTGTTTGGCATTCCCGGCTGTGCCCATTAAATGGGCCGCAGTCAAAACAATAACGCGCCCCAACCCGAAAAAAGTTACGCGCGTTATTCAATCTCAGGGATCAACCAAACGAAATTCCCAGGTCTTTGGCAGTCAGAACAATATCAGAACCCATCGGCACCATTTTCATTTTACCCATGGCCTCTTCGATCGGCACATATTTGACTTGCGGCGGATCAAGTGCCACCATCACACCCGAATACCCCTCTTCAAGTCCGCGCACGGCAGCAGCGCCAAAACGCAGAGCTGTCAGACGGTCAAAGGAGGTGGGCGAACCGCCACGTAACAGATGCCCGAGGACAACCAGGCGCGTCTCTTTCCCTGAAATCTCGTGGATATCAGCCGCCACCTTCTCACCGATGCCACCCAAGCGTTCTGCACGGCCAGCTTCATGCTCAAGCACCGATAATCCGCCGCCCACCGGTGTGGCGCCTTCTGCCACAACCACGATCGTGAACTTACTACCCTGCGATTCGCGTTCCTTTACCTTCTCAACAACTTTATGTATGTCGTAGGGACGTTCAGGGATCAAAATAACATCGGCAGAAGCAGCCACACCCGAATGCAGGGCGATCCAGCCGGCATAACGTCCCATTACTTCCACAACCATCACCCGCCCGTGTGAAGCGGCTGTTGAATGCAAACGGTCGAGTGCTTCGGTGGCAAAGCCGACAGCGGTATCAAAACCGAAGGTCACGTCTGTTTTATCCAGGTCATTATCAATCGTCTTTGGTACAGAGATCAGGCGCAAGCCTTTTTTCGCCAGCACACTTGCAATTGCCAGCGACCCATCCCCGCCAACCGTGATAAGAGCATCAATGTGATGCAGGCGAAAGCCGCGAACGATCTCGTCGGTACGATCCACTTCCTCCCTGGTTCCATCGGGATGGATGATCGGATACTTGAGGGGGTTATTGCGGTTGCTAGTTCCAAGAATGGTGCCGCCCAGGTGGGTAATGCCCCTCACCCTATCACGTGTCAACGGGACAAACCCGCCGTCTGGATATTCCTCGGGCGATAAAATCCCGTGAAAGCCATCAAGAACACCGTATACTTCCCAGCCACGCATGATTGCGGAAAGCGCCGCCGCGCGAATAACTGCATTCAAACCTGGCGCGTCACCGCCGCCCGTGCTGATCGCTATTTTTTTTATTTGTACTTTTTGTTTAGCCGCCATAAAGATTCTCCGTAATATTTTTTACTTTTCGGGCTGAATTATAGTCCTGAATGGCGTTCGTACATAAAAGTCGATCGCATCACAGGCGATGAACATTTCGGCAGGCAAAAACAGACAAAGGAAACCATGATGCAGCCAGACAGCAAATGCAAATTGATCTATCGCCCAGGGTTTGATGCACTTTTGAGATGACGGGAAAAAAGTTTATTTTGGCGGGAAGTACTCCTGGATATTGGGGACTTGGGAAATAAGCATAAGCCGAAAAACCTGTGCCGGTCCGCATGCGACCTGTCCGGCAAGAAGCTCATCAAAACCAGCCTGATCTTCAGAATAACACCTGTCGACAGTAATCAATTGTTATAATTACTGGAAATATAAAATACTGCCCGGAAGGTAAAAAAAGAAAATATGAAAAAAATGATCTGTATCGGCACTGATGGCGGCGCGACCACATCCAAAGTAGGCGGCGTATGGAATGACGGCTCAGCGATCTCTACAAAATTATTACAAGCCCCCACCAATTCAACACATGGACCCGAATCTGTTGTACGCAGCTGGGTCGATGCAATCAGCTCATACCTGGCTCAAAATGACCTGACCTGGGAACAGGTCGGCGGAGTGGGACTGGCAATTCCAGGCCCATTCCAACGCTATGGAGTGTTCGATCATTCAGCCAACCTGCCGGACAGTTTTACCGGATTTGATGTACACACTGCCTATAGCAATGCCCTATCCGAACGCGCAGGACGCGCCATCCCGCTAACCGTTGGTAACGATGGGAACATGGGGGGTGTGGCGGAAGCTCAGCACGCGCGCGGCAATAGTAATGGAACGGTGCTTATGCTGGCTCCCGGCTCCGGGCTGGGATGTGCCTACATCGACCAAAGCGGACTGGCGCTGGATGGTGATACCCTGGCTGGAATGGAAGCCGGTCACATGGCTGCACCCCTGCATTTACTGGGTACAAAAGCCTATCCCTGCGGATGCGGACGCACCTGGGGCTGTGTCGAAGTCTATACCAGTCTTTCCGGACTGCCCTACCTGCTTGCCGAAAAACTGGAACGATATCCTGACCACCCGCTGGCGAAATCGCCACTCGGTCCCAAGGAACGTGCCTTTGCCTTGCGCGGATTGGCGCAACAAGGCGACCAGCTAGCGACAGAGTTGTTTGATTTACAAGCCAAAGCCATGGGACTGCATGTCGCCAATCTGGCAATGGCGCTTGACCCCAAATTTGTAGTCATTGGCGGCGGGTTGATGGATCCCGAGGCGACAACCACCGCCTTCCGCGAACGCTACCTCGGAATCCTAGGGTCAACTGCCCGCGAATATCTATGGCCCTGTCAACGTGACGCCATCAGTATCGTCCCTGCTGCACTCGGTGACCTTTCCCAAGCCATTGGTGCCGCCCTGGCAGCCTTGTACAAAAACAAGGCATAGAAGCCGTTTTTTCTTGACGCAATATCCCCTCCCGCATATAATCCTGCCATTCAGAAGTAGTAGGCAGTAGTCTCTCTGACAGAAAAGAAGGCCATCGGCTGTGAGCCTTCACAGAAAAGAATTGCCAAAGTCATCTGAAACCATTGGCGAAGAAATCCTGTTGACCGCATACTGAGCACAGGTTACTAGACCGCCACGGGATTGCCCGTTAGCGCATAGGCTGATGAATGTCAGTCATTGAGTGCAACCAGCTGGTTGAACTGAGGTGGTACCGCGGAGCAAACACTTCGTCCTCTTTTTGGATGAAGTGTTTTTATTTTAAACACATTTATTCCTGAAGACATTTACACGCACCCTGTTGGAAGCTCACATGGTTTGGTGGTCTCAAAAATCACGGACTGGATACTCCATGACGGCAGAGCAGGTGAATAAGAATAAAAGGAGCAAGAATGACCAAACAAGAATTACCCAAAGCCTACGATTTCAAAGCCACCGAATCCCGCATCTATGCCATGTGGGAGCAAGGCGGATATTTCAAACCGCATAATGATCCCAACAAGCCTGATTTTGATCCGAATGTCAAACCATTCGTCATTTCGATCCCACCGCCCAATGTGACCGGTGAACTGCACATTGGTCATGCCATGTTCGTCAGTGTGGAAGATCTTATGATCCGTTATCACCGTATGAAGGGATTTTCAACTTTATGGGTTCCGGGCTCGGATCACGCGGGCATTGCCACCCAGTTAATGGTGGAGCGCGATCTGCTTAAGAACGAGGAAATCACCCGTGAGGAATTTGGCCGCGATAAATTCATTGCCCGCACCTGGGAATGGAAACACAAATACGGCGGCATGATCTACAACCAGATCCGACGTCTCGGGGCATCGTGTGATTGGGACAGGGAATGCTTCACACTTGACGAGAGATTGAGCCGGGCAGTCCGCGAGGCATTTGTACGCCTGTATGAAAAAGGACTGATCTATCGCGGACCGCGTCTTATCAACTGGTCCCCTGGACTCAAGACCGCTGTATCTGACCTTGAAGTGGAATACACGGAAGAACAAGCCACGCTGTATTATTTCAAATATATGATCGCAGGTTCGGATGAATTCATCCCGGTGGCAACGATTCGCCCCGAGACGATTTTGGGCGATACTGCGGTTGCCGTACACCCAGAAGATGAACGCTTTAAGAAATTTATCGGCCGAAAAGCCGTGGTGCCGATCCTTGGACGCGAGATTCCGGTCATCGCAGATGAATACGTCAGCATGGAATTTGGTACAGGTGCGTTAAAAATCACACCTGGCCACGACCCGAACGACTATGCCATCGCGCAGCGTCACAACCTGCCAATCATCTCCATGCTCGATAAAGAGGCGAAGGTCAACGAAAACGGCGGAAAGTATCAAGGTCAGGATCGGATCGTGGCGCGCAAAAATATCTGGGCAGACATGAAAACTGCCGGACTCGTGATCAAGACAGAGCCATACACCACCACCATTCCACGTTCACAGCGCGGCGGTGAAATTGTAGAGCCGATGATCTCCGAACAATGGTTCGTGAAAATGGAATCGCTTGCGCATAAGGGGCTTGAAGCGGTGCATACTGGACAGATCAAGATCGTGCCCGAACGCTTTGAAAAAGTTTATTACAACTGGCTCGACAACATCAAGGATTGGTGCATCAGCCGCCAACTATGGTGGGGACATCGCATCCCCGTTTGGTATTGCCCCGATCATCATATGACAGTGACGCGCGAAGACCCCACACAATGCGCAACCTGCGGCTCGAAGGAAATTCATCAGGACGAGGATGTGTTGGATACATGGTTTTCTTCAGGTTTGTGGCCATTCTCCACATTGGGCTGGCCCGAGCAAACACCCGACCTGAAATATTTTTACCCGACCTCCTACATGGAAACAGGCTATGATATTTTATTTTTTTGGGTCGCGCGTATGATCATGACCGGACTGGAATTTACAGAGGTGCCGCCATTCCACACGGTCTACCTGCACGGGCTCGTCCGCGATGAGCATGGACATAAAATGTCCAAGACCAAGGGCAACGTGATCGATCCGTTGATCGTGATGGATGAGTTTGGCACTGATGCACTTCGCTTCACTCTGCTGGTAGGTTCCACTCCCGGGAATGACACCAATGTCGGTATTAAGAAAGTGGAAGCCAACCGCAATTTTGCAAATAAAATCTGGAATGCCGGAAGGTTCGTGATCAACGCGATCGACAGCCTGGAAAAGATCGAGGGCCAAAGATCAGATAATGAATGGTCTCTCGCAGATAGCTGGATCTGGGCAAAGTTACAAACCCTCATTCGTGATGTGGAACGTCAATTCCAGAATTTCCAATATGGACAGGCTGGACAGCAAATTTACGAATTCCTCTGGTCTGACTTTGCGGACTGGTACGTAGAAATTGCAAAGCGCCAAATGCAAAACGAAGCAAGTAAAGTGCAGACAGTCGAAACACTGGTACACGTGTTTGATATATCACTGCGTTTGCTGCACCCATTTACTCCCTTTATCACTGAAGAAGTATGGGGACATTTGCGAAACTCCCTGCTTGAATCGCCGCTCTCGCACCTGGCCAAAGACTGGACCGAAGTGTTGATCGTTGCCAAATTCCCCGAGCAGCGTGATCTCGAAGGCTGGGAGGAAGCCAAGACCGCAGATTTCACACTTATTCAAGAGTTGGTGCGTTCCATCCGCAACCTGCGCGCAGAAAAGAACGTTGCGCCGTCCAGAAAGCTAGCCGCACAAATTGCCGCAGGTGAAAAGACGGAATTGCTCAAGCAACAATCTGCAGTGATCGCAGCCCTGGCAGGCTTGAACACAGATGAACTCAAGATCGAGACATCCATCCAACATAAACCCGAAGACAGCATTGCGATCGTGGCTGGCTCGGTCGAGATATACATTCCCCTTGCGGGCATGGTGGACCTGGCAAACGACAAGCCGCGCCTTGAAAAAGAATTAAAGGAATTGCAATCCCACATCGAACGTTTGGAAAAACTGCTCTCGAGTGATTTCGCCAGCAAAGCTCCCGCCGCGCTGGTTACAAAAGAACGCGAGAAATTGGAGGGGTATAAAGATACCGCTGAGAAGATCAAGGCACAAATAAAGTAGTTACGGACCCGGCAAAGAGGAGTTGGGGAAATCCCAACTCCTCTTTGCCATTCGATTAAAATGCCTGGAAATCAAGGAATAAGAAAATCCAGGTCAGGGGGAGAAAACAGGATGGCATAAACCAGAGGATCGATCACGACGAGTTTGAGTCATGATTGGTATTTGATCGAGCGTGGCATCTCAAAAATCACCTCGAATTTTGCAATACGCAAGTTCTTTCCGTTCCGTACCCGGAAGAGGGACAGGCATCACACCTGAGTGGATTTGCGGGCATATATTAGAGGACTCTTATCCACAATCATCTTTTTCTTTTGTATACTAATTACCAACTCCGATGGGGAGTAGCCACCCAAAAATGATCTGGGATGCACAGTCGTCAATACGGAAAGTTTTCCCGGCTGTTCTGTCAATGGCAAGACCATCGTCAATCTTCGGCGATGGTCTTTTTATTTATGCCCTTCGCCCAATCCTTCGAGGTGATAAACATGTTGGACAAATGGGAAATGACGATCTTATCCTCCCTGCAAATGATCTTTGACGAATTCGGCTGGGCGGGCGTCTTCGGATTGATGGTATTTGAAAATGCAACAGGCATCACACCAAGCGAGGTCATCCTTGCCTTTGCGGGGTGGATGTTAATCGAAAAGCATGGCATCGCACCAACCTTTATTCTTATTGCAGGATTATATGCAGGACTGGGAAGCGCGATCGGCGCATCCATCACCTACTGGGCGGCACGGATCGGAGGAAGCCCCTTGATCGAAAAGTTTGCGAAGATATTCCGCATGGATATGTCCATGATCCATCAAGCAGAAAATCAAATGCAAAAATGGGGTTCCGGGCTGGTGTTGATCGGGCGTGTCATCCCTGGCGTGCGGACGCTGATCAGCATTCCTGCCGGGTTGGCAAAAATTCCCTTCCCAAAATTCTTTTTCGCCACCTTCATCGGAGCATATATTTGGTGTACACTTCTCATCGGTGCAGGGTATGTCCTTGGACACGAATGGATGCTGATCAGCGACACCATTAAACAGCACCTTCCGCTGGTATTATCCCTTGGTGTTTTTGGAATGGGCGCGTATCTGATCCATTACTACCGTTCTCACCCATCGTTATTGACATGGCTTACCACCCGCACACATAAAAATAGATTGGACGATAAATCATGAACTGGCATCTCACCGATATTCAAGAAAGTCTTTCAAAATTAAACTCGGATCAGCAAAACGGACTCTCCAAATCTGATGTCTCGGCACGGCTTGCAGAATATGGCGCAAATGAACTGGTCGAACGCGGCGGACGCAAACCCCTGCAAATTTTGTGGGAACAACTCACCGCCACCATGGTACTTATTCTCATCGCGGCGGCTGTCGCCGCAGGGCTGCTGGGTGATACAAAGAACTCCATTGCAATTCTTTCCATTGTGGCGTTGTACGCCATTCTTGGCTTTACCCAGGAATATCGCGCCGAGAAAGCCATTGCTGCGCTCAAGAAAATGTCGGTACCAAACGTGCGCGTGCTACGCAATGGGCAATTACAGGAGACCCCTGCACACGATCTTGTACCTGGCGACATCCTCCAACTTGAAACAGGTAACGTCCTGCCAGCAGATATGCGCCTGCTTGAAGCGGTAAACCTGCGCATTCAGGAAGCCGCACTTACCGGCGAATCTGAACCGATTGAAAAACACACCGCCACGCTTTCAGGCGAAGACCTGCCCATTGGGGATCGCCGCAATATGGGTTATATGGGAACCATCATTACACAAGGACGCGGACTTGCGCTAATAACCGCCACAGGCATGCAGACAGAACTTGGCAAAATTGCCGATCTGATCCAACAAGTCAAACAGGAAGACACTCCGCTTCAACGGCGGCTTGACGCGCTTGGGAAAAACCTTGCGCTGATCGGTATGGGCATTGCCGCCCTAATTTTTGTACTGGGTCTCATGCGTGGTGATGAACTTCGCCACATGCTTCTGACTGCGGTCAGTGTTGCAGTTGCCATCGTGCCAGAAGGCCTGCCCGCAGTGGTCACTGTCACGTTGGCGCTTGGCGCACAGCGCATGCTGCAGCGCAATGCCCTCATTCGCAAATTGCCTGCCGTCGAAACGCTCGGTTCGGTCACGGTCATTTGCTCTGACAAAACAGGAACGCTAACCGAAAACCGCATGAGCGTGGTCGTGCTGGATGTTGCTGAACATGCCCTGGATCTAACGGAAGAAATCGGACGCGATGGTACGCTTCATGCAACCCGTGGGCTGGGCGCGCCCGTCCAATCTTCCCTATCGCTGGCAGCAATTGGCGGCGCGCTGTGCAACGACGCCAAACTGATAGACACAGGCGATGACCGTTATCATACTCTTGGAGACCCCACCGAGGGCGCGTTAGTCGTCGCCGCAGCAAAAATGGGATATTGGAAATCATCTCTCGACCTGTCTTTTCCGCGCGCGGCAGAACTCCCGTTTGACTCTGAGCGTAAACGTATGACCACTGTCCACCATTTGGAACGCTATGATCCCGGGGTGCTTGCAGGTTTGGAAGTAGGTGCCCGTCGATATATCGCCTTCACCAAAGGCAGTGTGGACGGACTGCTCGATGTTATATCCCATATTTGGGTGGAGGAAAAAGCCCACGTGCTGGATGAGGATTGGAAGGCGAAGGTGATCGCGGCAAATAATCGTCTGGCAAAGAAAGGCATGCGTGTCCTTGGCGTTGCATTCCGCTTAATGGATACCATCCCTGAAGTCATCCAAACTGACCTTGAACAGAACCTAACACTGGTGGGACTTTTTGGCATGATCGATCCGCCACGCGCCGAAGTAAAAGATGCGGTTGCGACCTGCCGCTCCGCGGGCATCCGCCCTGTGATGATCACAGGCGACCACCCGTTGACCGCGATTGAAATTGCGCGCCAGCTGGGCATCACAGATAACGGACGTGCATTGACTGGCGTTGAAATTGAGAAGTTAAGTTTTGATGAATTAAAAAACGTAGTGGAAGAAGTCAATGTGTTTGCCCGCGTTGCCCCCGAACACAAGTTAAAGATCGTGCAGGCGCTGCAGGAAAAGGGTCACATCGTTTCAATGACAGGGGACGGCGTGAACGACGCGCCCGCACTCCGCAAGGCGGATATCGGCGTGGCAATGGGCATAACAGGTACTGACGTGTCCAAGGAAGCCTCCGACCTGGTTTTACTGGATGATAACTTTGCGACGATCATCGCAGCGGTAAGGGAAGGCCGCACAATTTACGATAACATCCGCAAGTTTGTACGCTTCAGCGTGGCAGGCAATATTGGCAAGGTTTTAGTCATGCTGCTGGCACCATTCCTCGGCAAGCCTTTGCCGCTACTGCCCTTGCAATTACTTTGGCTCAACCTGCTGACTGACGGTTTACTTGGCCTGGGCATGGGTGTGGAAAATCCCGAAGCCGACACCATGAAGCGCGCGCCATTTTCGCCAAGGGAAGGTGTCTTCTCCCGCGGTGCGGGCGCGCAAACCATTTGGGTCGGCATGTTGATCGGCGCTCTCGCCCTGGGACTTGGGTCCTGGTACTACTTTACTGACCGCCCCGAATGGCAGACCATGATCTTCACCTCGCTGGCATTCATGCAGGTTTTCCAGGCCCTGGCTTCACGCTCGTCAAAAGATTCGTTATTCAAAACCGGTGTGCTGAGCAATCCCCTGCTGGCGGGTCTGGCTTTATTGGTTGTTGTACTGCAAATGATGGTCATTTACATCGAAACACTGGCTAATTTCTTTGAAGTCATTCCCCTCAGCGGATGTGACCTGTCTATTGCGGCAAGTACGGGCGTGGTCGTATTTGTGGTGATGGAGTTGGAGAAATGGTTGAAAAGGAAATAACCCAACAAGCAGTGTCCAGAAGACAGAATTTATCTGTCTAAAACAAGGAAAAAATAAGTAAAAGAGACGGGAGATAGAAGTAGATAAACAAGGCTGGCGGTCATTGGATCGCCAGCTTTTGCGAAAAAATACAATGCGAATCAAATCCCATTCAATCCTGCTTTTCTCAACCCTCCCGGCGTACATCCGTCAAAACTCATGTTGATTTTTTCGGCAGTGGTCAAATTGAAGTGAGATGTAGTATATTTTAGACATCGCCACAAAAGCAGGATAAATGTCGAAAATGCAATCTTTATAACAACTTTAAGACTGGATCAAACACAGCGGGCATCACCACACCAAAATCGGTTAATTTGCCCATTGTTTAAACCAGCCCGCTGTTTGGGAAATCCCACAGGCGGAGATGGTTCCCACTCAGGGATACTACCATCCGCTGGAAAGCGCAATTCCATTTGCAAGGAAAGGTCGAAAAATCAGTGAGTGCGGGGAATGCAGGGAAGAAGTCAAATGCAGGCGTAAGTGGGTGAATGTGACGGTCAAAGTCATAAAACCATCCATTCCTGCAGAGGACCTTTGTCGATATTTTTTTCGCGAATAAGATTTTAGAGGCTCGACCAGCAGACCAGACTAGAAACACACCAGAAGACCACCAACAAGGAGATCAACTTATGCCCACCCCACCCCTCAACCCCCATTTGCCGTTTGGCGAGAATAAGAACGCCGACTGGTATGGGAAGGATATTTTGTCGGTAAAACAATTCAGCCGCGATGACCTTCAATATGTGTTCGGCGTGGCGCACGAGATGCGCGGAATGGTCGAGCGCATTGGAACGTTTGACTTGCTGAAAGGCAAAATTTTGGCAAACCTGTTCTATGAACCTTCCACGCGTACCTCGTCCTCATTCACGGCGGCGATGGAGCGACTGGGCGGGAGTGTCATCCCGATCAGCGAAGTGAAGTATTCATCGGTATCAAAGGGTGAGAGCCTGCCTGACACGATCCGCACGCTCGAATGTTACGCGGATGTGATCGTACTGCGTCACCCTGAAACGGGGTCGGCGGCAATTGCGGCGAAGGCGGCAAAGAAACCAGTGATCAATGCGGGCGATGGTGTGGGCGAACATCCGACACAGGCTCTGCTGGATACATTCACGGTCATGGAAGAAATCGGACGGCTGGACAATTTGACCGTGACCATGCTTGGCGACCTAAAATATGGACGCACCGTTCATTCGCTGGCACGCCTGCTTTCACAATTTAATAATATCAAGCTAAATTATGTCTCACCTGATATTTTGAAGATGCCAAAGGAAGTGATGGAGGAAGTGGCCGAGAAGGGCGTGCCGCAGAGTGAGTTTTCATCGCTTGAGAAGGTGCTGCCTGAAACTGATGTGCTATATGTGACACGCGTGCAGAAGGAAAGATTCGAAGATCCCGGGGATTATGAAAAAGTTAAGGGCGCATATGTGATCGACCCTGAGATCATGAAAGCCGCCAAGCAAGATATGATCGTGATGCATCCGCTGCCACGTGTAGGCGAGATCTCACCCGAATTCGATGACGATCCACGCGCCGCGTATTTCCGTCAGATGGAGTATGGCTTATATGTAAGAATGGCAGTGTTGGCAATGGTGTTGGGGAAGGCATAACATCTGCAGGTTTTTAAAATATCAGGTTGATGATTATTTCAATCATCAACCTGATAACGACCCATCCGTTTGGTAGAATAAAACCCATGTCTTCCGTTACCATTCCCGCAGAATTCACATTACAGCGTAAAAATTTATATAATCGTACAGCCGCAGTGAGCTGGATCATTTCACATACCCGTCCTTATGGGTGGATCATCGTGATGATGACCATCGGAGCGATCGGCAACGCCGCCCTGGCGGCGTATGTGCCCGTGCTGACCGGCAATGCGTTCAATGCGATGATCCAGCCAAAGCCTGACACATCCGTGCTTTTGCCGTTGGCATTGATCATCGGTATTTCGCAGATCATCCGCGGAGTGCTGCAACTGGGACGCAATTTCGGCGCAGAACTGCTGGCACAGCGCATGGAACGTGACATCCGCGACGAGTTGTATCTTTCCCTGCTAGGAAAAAGCATGACCTTCCACAGCCTGCAGCCGGTCGGTGACACCATGGCGCGCGCGACCAACGACGTGCGCGAAGTGAACTACATGTTCAGTCCGGGTGTGAACCTTGTAGTGGGTTCGTTCATGTTTCTGATGATGCCGTTCTTCGCCGCACCGCGTTATCATCCATCCCTGCTCATCACGCCCGCCATTTTTACGATCATTTATTTTTTTGCACTGGCGCGTTACCTAAAAACACTGGCACCCATTACCGATGAAGTCCGCGCGACTTTCGGCACAATGAATTCGCATCTTTCCGAATCGCTGGATGGCGTGGAAATCATGAAAGGCGCGGCACAGGAAGGCGCTGAAGTGGAGCGTTTTGTCTGGAATGCGCGCCGCGTACGTGATGCCTTCGTCAGCCAGGGCGACCTTGAGGGGCGCTACATTGCCATGCTGCTGCTTGGCGCGGCATATGCCGGCGGACTTGTACATGCACTTCTGCTGTTCCGTGCGGGAACCATCGACCTTGGCGCCGTCATCGCGTACTTCGGTCTTCTGCGGCTTTTGGAATTCCCCACTTTCACTTCCACCTGGGCATACTCTCAAATTTCTTCGGGACTTTCGAGCGCCCGCCGTATCCTGGAATTGATCAACCGTGAGACGCGGCTCGATCAAAACACAGCAGGTTTGACCCTGAACATGCGAGGCGAAATTGAATTTCGCGGCGTGTCATTCGCTTATCCCACGGGTGAATCCGTGGTGCAGGATGTTTCCTTCAAAGTTAAACAGGGGCAGACAGTTGCCATCGTTGGGCAGACCGGCGCGGGCAAGACTTCGCTAGTTAAGTTGATCAACCGCACCTACGACGTGACTTCAGGGCAGGTGCTGGTGGACGGGGTGGATGTGCGCGAGTGGAACCTGGCTTCGCTCCGTTCGCAAATTTCCATCATCGAGCAGGATATCTTTTTGTTCTCGCGTTCACTCAGCGACAACATTGCTTTCGGCAAACCAGGCGCGACAAAAGAAGAAATCATCTCCGCATCCATTTCAGCACAAGCGCATGATTTTATTCTTGGGTTTGACCAGGGATATGAAACCGTCGTAGGGGAACGCGGGGTAACACTTTCAGGCGGACAACGCCAGCGCATTGCGCTTGCCCGCGCCTTCCTGACCGATCCGAGGGTACTCGTGCTGGATGATTCGACCTCTGCAATTGACTCTGCCACCGAGGATAAAATCCAGCGTGCAATTTCCAACGCCGCCCGCGGACGAACAACATTTATCATCACGCACCGCCTGTCGCAGATCCGTTGGGCCGATCTGATCATTGTCTTTCGCAAAGGCAAAATTGCCGCGATCGGCACACATGATGAATTGATGAAGACATCCGAAGCATATTCGAGGATCTTCAAGGAGTAACGGTGCGCTGTTAGCAAGTCTCATGTTACTGTACATTTAATTAATGCGGAAATTGCTCTCATATCTCAAATCGACGACTCGGTGTGCCGAACCTGCCAGTTTTGCGCGGCTGATTTTCTTCGTTCATGCCGCGAAATTCACCCGCAGTTATTATTTTTTGACAGATTATTAATGCGATTAATTTATAGCCAATGGGCTAAAGGCTGAATTCATGGGTTTCTTTGCCGGACTTAACGACGAAAAATATGACCGTCAGTATACCGACCGTGATCTTACGCGGCGAATTGCTGACTTTTTTAGAACACAGGTAAAACAACTTGTGTTCGCTTCCGTGCTGGTGATCATTCTCGCGTTCATTGGGGCGGCGCTGCCAGTGGTTGTCAGCCGCATGGTGGACATGCTGAGAGACCAGCCAACGCTACCTGCCATCGCGTCGGTTGGTGCAATCTTGATGGGGGTCGGAGTCGGATTGTGGGGGCTGAACTGGCTAAGGCGGAGTCTGATCGTGCGCGCGGTGGGGGATGTAGTGCTGGATCTGCGCACGCGTGCATTCCGAGCCGCAGCAGAGCATGACCTGTCGTTCTATGATCAATTCTCATCGGGCAGGATCGTCTCGCGCATCACATCCGACACCAATGACTTTGGTCAACTGATCGTCATCATTACCGATGTTGTTTCGCAAATGGTGCAAGCCCTGATCTTGGGCGTTGTGCTGTTCCGCACCGACTGGCGGTTGTCCTTGCTCCTGGTGGCATTCATGCCGGTCATCTTTGCGGTGGCGGCGGGCTTTCGTGCACTGGCACGCCGTGTGACCAGGCGCGGCATGAAAGCCACTGCGGATGTGAACGCAGCCATCAAGGAAACCATCAGCGGCATTTCAATTGCGAAAAATTTCCGGCAGGAAGAAAGCATCTTCATTGCGTTTGACGAATCAAACCAGCAGTCGTACCAGGTCAACATTCGGCGCGGATTTGTGCTGTCGCTGGTCTTCCCCACACTTAACGCACTCTCTGGCATCTTTGTCGGCATTCTGATCTATGCGGGCGGCATGAGCGCCGAGCAGGGACTGGTGAGCATTGGCGCGTGGTATCTGTTCATCATGAGTCTTGATCAGTTCTTTTTTCCGATCCTGAATCTTACTTCGTTCTGGGCACAGATCCAGGGCGGACTATCTGCCGCCGAGCGCGTCTTTGCGTTGATCGACGCAGACCCGAATGTGATCCAAATTGAAAAACAGGATGTGCCGCGGCTGAGAGGTGAGATCCAATTTGAAAAATTCGATTTCAGCTATTCGGATAAAGAACCGATCCTGCGCCACTTCAATCTGGAGATACAACCGGGAGAGACTCTCGCCCTGGTGGGGCACACGGGGGCAGGAAAGTCATCCATCGCCAAGTTGATCGCACGTTTTTACGAATATCAAGGCGGACGGCTAATGATCGACGGGCGCGACATCCGCACGTTTGACCTGATTCAATATCGCCGTCAGTTGGGGATCGTTTCGCAAGTGCCTTTCCTGTTTTCAGGAACCGTGGCAGATAATATACGCTATGCCATGCCGGGTGTGCCTGAAGAGGAAATGCTTAAACTTGCCAGGAAGATCGGTGATGGTGAATGGCTTGAGACCCTGCCTGACGGCTTGCACACCAGTGTGGGCGAGCGCGGCAATCGCCTCTCGATGGGACAGCGTCAACTGGTGGCGTTGATGCGTGTGCTGGTGCAAAATCCCGCCATTTTTATTTTGGACGAAGCCACTGCCAGTATTGACCCATTCACCGAGTGGCAGATCCAACAGGCGTTGAATCTGATCCTGAAAAACACCACCAGTATCCTAATCGCGCACCGCCTATCCACTGTCAAGGCCGCAGATCGGATCGTCGTCATGCAAAAAGGAGCCATCATCGAACAAGGGGATCACGATGGTTTGTTAAGTCAGAAAGGTCACTACGCGGAGTTATACAATACATATTTCAGGCATCAAAGTCTGTCATATGTTGAAGAGGGGAGGTCGAGAATTAAAGGGGAGGTGTAAGATGCAATAGTGATTCTCAAAGCATCTGTGCCAGACAGCAAAAATAGTTATACAATATAAGTGGGAAGGGAATTCAAAAACATTTGTGATTAATGCCCTTTTTGGCCTGGGTGTTACCAAAGAAAGGAGTTACCCCATGATCCAGTTTATGTTGACAGATGAAGAGCGAGAATTGCTGATCGAGATTCTGGAAAATGACAAATCTGATCTTAGGATGGAGATCGCAAATACGGATCGGTTGGAATATCGGACCATGCTGAAAAACCGCGAGGTCTTGATGAAGAGCATTCTGCAGAAACTGGAACAGACTACAGTGGAAAAATCCGCCGCTTAGATCCTGTACGGCCTTATACGCTGATCTCATGACATAAACCTCTCCGTCCAGCCATTCCGGATATTTTATACTGGAAGCACCTGCATTATTACCCTGCCGGGTAATAATGTTTAACGTGTTTCAACATCGCCTTCAGTTGAGGGCTGTTTCGTATGTGCCTTCCCTGTTGTTAGGAATCTGACAGATAACATTCATTTCCCCATGACAGGCGTGTCTGAATGGGAATTTTTCTTTAAGAAATAATTCCTGGGGTAACCGGGCAGAAAGCCCAAAATCATCATCAACTCATTCCTTAATATATAATATATCGACATCCGTATCTCAACAACAATACCTAAACATCAGAGGTCAACAAATGACAGAGTTCGTTGAATGGTTCCGCTATCAACT
Organism: Anaerolinea sp.; assembly: GCA_020047815.1. Lineage (GTDB taxonomy): Bacteria > Chloroflexota > Anaerolineae > Anaerolineales > Villigracilaceae > Villigracilis. Next base: position 9,263 of record JAIFNG010000054.1, on the reverse strand, counting down.
CAAAGCCAGCGCAGATGGTTTCGAGTGGGCATATTCCCAAATCCCATCATCTTTCCATGTTCAGCTCCCCCCCGACCCCGAATACCTTGGCACATGGTCGCCAGCACGCCATGTGTGGCATGTGACTGAATATGAAAGATGCATGGCGCTCCCCTCCATGGTTGAATGGCTGCATGATCCAAGCTCAACCGAAGAAGACTGGCCCGATGATGACAAAGCATGGGCTAAAGTTCAGGAACGCGGGCTTGAAGGGTTGATCTCGGAATTTCGCCGTGTTCGTCAACAGCAGATTGACCTTCTCGAGCAATTGAAGAACACGGATTGGAACGCACCGCGCGAGACACAATGGGGACAAAAGCCATTATCGATGGTAGTAACCAAGACATTCCAGCATACCTATGAGCATGGGGATACCCTCCTGAGAATGGGACTGTGGTGGGAAGAATCCCTGGAAGATGAGGCTGGAAAATCAAAAGATGCCGGATCTTAAACCAGATGGGCAAAATGAGTGAGAGCGGAAATCTTTGGGTGTTTTCCAATCTCACCAGGAATCAGAAAAAGGAGAACTCATGGAAAACAATAAAGCTGGTTTTATCTCCATTGATGAGTACATTGCGACCTTCCCTGAAGATATACAAAAAATACTTAAAAAAATACGGGCAACCATAAAAGCCGCCGCTCCTGATGCAGAAGAAAAAATCAGTTATCAAATGCCCACCTTCGCGCTGAAAGGTAATTTGGTACATTTTGCTGCATTTAAGAATCATATCGGGTTTTACCCTGTGCCGACAGGAATTGAAAAATTCAAGAAGGAATTATCTGTCTATGAGGGGGCAAAAGGGTCGGTAAAATTCCCGCTGGATAAACCAATTCCTTATACCTTAATCAGCAAAATTGTGAAGTTCAGGGTCAAGGAAAATTTGGCAAAAGCGGCAGAAAAAGAGAAGCTAAAGAATAAAAAATGAAAGGACAAAGGGCGGAATAATCGGATGGCATCAGCATAGCATGGATCACCACCCTCCAACTTTTTTGGCAAGATATCCGCCCAGTTGACTGCCGGCAACTAATTACCGTGGAACGGTTGATAGGTGCCGGGCAGGTTTGCGAGCATCACAAAGCCCCTCCTTGCCCGCCGTGATCTGGTATTAATTCCGTCCAAAGAAGAAAAAATGAAGAAAACATCCAGCCTTATTATCACAATTATTTTCCTTGTCCTGTGCGGTATTCCAGGGATAATCTCCTGCTTGGGAGGCATGTTCATTGCCGTCTTTGGACTTTCGGCAGACAAGGCGCAATTAAAATTGGATACCAATCTTGATCAAGGCCCAGTGATCTTGACAGGCGTGGGGGGAATCTGCCTCGGCCTCATTTTGGCTGCAATTCCCATTCTGATCTGGTTATGGGCCACCCGTCATAAATCTGTGGAAGAGACAAAAGAGCCTCAATGACTTGGGGTGTTTGATCTATAGCCCTGTCGGCAAATCCGAATCCAATCCATTTTCACGGGCAATCTCTTCAAACACGATTTCAATATCATCCAGAAAGTGATCGAGTCCTTCCACCCGTTCCTTAAAACCTGAACCGAGCAGGCCCAGATCACTTACCGACTTTTGCCAAAAGTTGAAATGATCGCCCTCCAACACCTCAGCAGCGGATGTCCAGGTACTCAAAAGAGGCCAAAGCGCGGCAAACGGGACATCCCCCTCCAGCATGGCTTTGATGGCTTTCTCGTAATAATTTACACGCACAGGATGGATGCGAAAATCCACGCCTGGTTTTTCACTGGCAAGGTTGAACGCAGATTTCCAGTCGGAGAACCAAAGTAGTAACTTTTCAAGGTCCACACGGTTTGCACCGAGCAGGCCGAAGGCCGCCGCCGCCATGCCGGGTCTCCCTGCCGCTTCAGCACGCGCAGGGAATTCCAACAAAAGCCTGCGCTCCTGAATGGGCGGTCCGCTCAACTCAGCCACTGCGTTCACGGCATGGAAGAGGGACTTCATGTATTTTCTCACTTCCTTCGGACCGATGGACGCTTCGTCCATTTCGGTCAAGTCCATCCAAATGCCGCGTCCATGCGAGAGCATTTTACGGCAGCGCTGCAACATCAGCGGCGGTTGTTCAAAGTCAAAACCTGCACGCAGGCTGGCCTGTACAAAGTCAAAAAACTTCTCACGTTCATAAAGCAGAATCGGGTCATACATTTCATAACCCAGCCATGGATCACCGCGCAATTCACGCGGCGACTTGAATTCATCCCTCATGCGACGGCTGATGTCAAGGTGGAAATCAGGGGTGAGTTTTACATATTCACGAAACTGCTTTGGCTTGTTCTTGTGAACAAAGACAATATCAATGTCTGCTGTGCCGCCGAGCATGGGGTCAATGTTAAGCAGTGAGCCAGTGAGATACGCGGCAACAATATCAGTGTCGTTATAAGCCCGTTCCTGGACAGTCTCTTTGGCAATGCGGATGAGTGATTCACGTGTAACGCGCATGGTTATTCCTTCATTCTGAGTTAACCCAAAGGCAAACTTGGCTGATATGGAACCAGACCCAGGGTTTCGCGGATGCGGTTTTCTATCTGTTTGAGATGTCCGGTATTTTGGACAATATTCAGTTCATTCGAGTCGATTTTCAAAACAGGCGTATGGTCAAATGGTTTCGAAAAGAAATCCTCATATGCATGATTGAGGTCGTCGATGTAACCACGCTCCATTTTCCTTTCATAAGAACGGTCACGGAAAGCGATGCGATTCATAAGCGTGTCGGTGCCTGCCTGCAGATACACCAGCAGGTCGGGCTTGGGGATCTTTTCACCCAACGCTTGATGCACCTTATGATACATGTCCAATTCATCACCATGCAAATTGATGCCCGCAAAAAGTGCATCCTTGGCAAAGGTGTAATCGGCAATCAGGTTTTTTTGCTCCGCCAGAATTTTAGGGACATTGTTATTTTGTTGGTGATAGCGACTGAGTAGAAAGAATATTTGAGTCTGGAAAGCATACCGGGCGCGGTCGGCGTAAAAATCAGACAGGAATGGATTTTCCTCGAAAATCTCCAGCAGGACATCCGCTTCAAATGTGTTTTGTAAAAGTCGGGCAAGCGTGGTCTTGCCGACACCGATCACTCCTTCGATGGCTATGTACATGAAAAAAACGCTCCCTGAATAAGTTGAGTTAAGGATACCATAATTTAAAGGATGAGCAGGAAACGTTGGCCGCGTAATAAAATAGGGTAAAAGTTTTTGATATGACGGAATATAATGGATGGATGAAGAAAATTTGTATTGTTCCGCGTGTAGAGGGGACAGGCGGCATGGCTTCGTTCCGTTTAAAATTTGAGCAGGGGTTGCGTTCCCGCAAAATTAATGTAACCCACGACCTTGCGGAAGACTCAGATGCCATCCTTGTCATTGCAGGGACGCGCTTTCTGCCCCAACTCTGGCGGGCCCGGCAGCGGGGGATTCGGGTTGTCCAGAGGCTGGATGGAGTCAACTGGGTACAACGCGTAAAATGGTCAGGATTGAAGTACACCATCCGCGCCGAGTATGGGAACTTTATACTGGCGTTCATCCGCAATTTCCTGGCGGACAGGGTTGTCTACCAGAGTCAATTCATCCGCCAGTGGTGGGAAGACTGGCATGGTGCAACAAAGGCTCCTGCAACAGTCATCATCAACGGCGTGGATCTACAAACCTACTCACCTGCAGGCGAGCACGAACGCCCCCCGGATGTAAAGCGCATGTTGTTATTGGAAGGCAGTCTCGCGCGCGGATTAAACTCGGGGTTGTTCCATGCTGTGAGTGTGGCGGAGAAACTTTCTGACCGGTACCTGATGGAAGTTGTTGTGGCAGGCAGGGTGGACGAAGCCACTCAAGCTCAATTACAGAGCAAAGTTCCTGTCAAATTTTTGGGAACTGTGCCGCGGGCAGAGATCCCAAAACTGGCGCGCTCGTCGCATTTGATGTACTGCGCCGAGGTCAACCCACCCTGCCCGAACTCGGTGATCGAGGCTCTGGCTTGCGGACTTCCTGTCATTGGGTTTGACAGCGGTGCTCTCAAGGAACTGGTAACGGACGATGCGGGCTGCATTGTCCCGTATGGCGGCAATCCATGGAAATTGGAAATGCCTGATATTTCCACACTGGCACAGTCTGCAGGGGAAGTGCTAACGAAGCAGGATCAATTTAGGGCAGCGGCACGGAAGCGGGCTGAATCTGCTTTCGGACTCGATCAAATGGTCGAATCCTATCTCAAGGTCTTACTGGAGGGCTAAACCATGGATCAGGAAATCCACGAGTTTTTGTTAAAACATTTGGACGGGATTATGAACAACGACATCGCCTCGTATCACGAAACGACGGCGAAAGATCTGACCCTGTACGAGTGGTGGGTCACGCCGCATCGGCTGGATGGGCTTCCCTTCCACGAATTCATGATGACATCGAATGCGTCACGCGGTTCGGTCTTCGGTGCAGAGGAGAAAGGGAAGACTCGTTATGATCTTTCCAACTTGTTAATCCAACGCTACAGCGACACGGCGATCGCAAGCTACACACTGCTCATCAGCACAGCACTGCCGGAAGGCGTGAAGGTCGCCGCGCACAACGAAAGCCGCGTGATGGTGAAATTGGATGGCGCATGGAAGGTTGTACATGTGCACAAATCGCCTGCGTTTTCCGCACCGCATGTTGGGTGAAGCACCGTCAGCAACACAGTGTTGACCGCCTTTCATAATCTATCGCCAAAGGGTATGAATGAATTTCCGACAAAGTCCTTCCTGTTCCTACAATTTTCTCTGGCTTGGCATTGCATTGTTCCCCTTACTGATCATTGCCGTCCTTTTACCTGTGCAGCCACATGACTACTGGTGGTATCTGCGTTTGGGAAAAGATATTTTAGAAAATGGCGCCGTACCCATGGTGGACACATACAGTTCCATTCAGGCAGGTCAGCCTATTGTGTATCAATCATGGTTATCAGCGGTAATTCTTTGGCTGGCATACAAAACAGGTGGAATCCCGCTGACCATTTTTCTAGTTGCCACGATCATTGGAGTGACCTATGCGCTGCTCTGGCAAATGATATTTGAGGGAGGCGTTGGCGCGCGGCTGGCGACATTGCTTACTTTGCTGGCGGGACTTTCTGGCAGCAATAATTGGGGAGTGCGCCCGCAACTCTTTGCGTATCCGCTATTTCTGGCTGTGTTATGGATTTTGTTAAAATGGCAAAACCACGAACAGAAATTCCTCTGGTTTCTCGTTCCCATCAGCTGGGCATGGGCAAACCTACATGGCTCCTTCATTTTATTTTTTGTTCTTGTTGGAATTACTTTTTTCTTTGGGGCTGGTGACCGAAAAAAAATATTCCGGGTGATTCTGATTTCATTGGTTGTTACTTTCATCAACCCGCGCGGACTCGTGCTTTGGCAGTCTGTGATCAGCACATTCACCACACCTGGCATTCGTAATCTAAGCCCTGAATGGCTGCCACCGCTAAACCAGGGCTGGCAAATGAACATCTTTTTTGCATGGTTGATAGCCCTTGTGCCACTTGCCGCTTTTGCGCGCCGCCGCCTGTCTGCCTTCGAGTGGATCTTATTTCTTACATTTTCATGGTTTGCACTGACGGGAATCCGCTACATAATCTGGGAGCTCTTCGTCATATCTGTACTGACAGCACTGCTTATGCCGGAATTCATTGCCCAATTCCTAGACCAGGTACAAGGCGCGATATTCCCAAAGATGAATTTTGTCCTGGGCAGTCTTTTTCTTTTGATGCCGTTGATGTTTTTACCTGGCCTGCGAGAGAGGTGGTGGAAAGAAGCTCCACCCGCGCTTGATCGGCAAACCCCCATTGCCGCCGTTGACTGGTTGAATCAACACCCCGAACTTCCCAACCCCATGTGGAATGATGTTGTCTTTGGCAGTTATCTCATCCATGCCGCATCTTCGCGTCCCGTTTGGATCGACACACGCATTCAGGTCATCTACACGGCACAGCAGGCAGAGGATTATCTTTTTGTGCAATCTGCTCAGGAAGGTTGGGAAGTCAAACTGAAAGAGGATGGGGTGAATTTATTGGTGCTTGCAAGTACGCAACCGGCCCTGGTAAAAGCTGTGCAGAGTTCAAACCAATGGTGCAGAGAATATCAAGATGATGTTGCTTTTATCTTTTCAAGATGTGGGTACCTGCCATGAATAAGACTTTCCCCCACCGCCTTGCGCTGCAGCAGCGTGTTCTGCCTTCATATCGCATTGCATTCTTTGACCTGCTCGCCCAATCCTGCGAAAGCATGAGCCTCTTTGCCGGAATGCCGCGGCCTGAGGAAATGATCGCCAGCGGCACACCTCAAATTGCAAAATACCACGAAGTAAAAAATTTTCATTTATTCAGCGGTACATTTTATTTTTGTCATCAACGTGGATTTATTGATTGGCTTAAAGAATGGGATCCCAATGCATTGATCGTGGAAGCAAACCCGCGCTACCTGTCCACGCCCGCCGCTGTCAGCTGGATGCACGCACGCGGACGAAGGGTCATCGGCTGGGGGCTGGGTGCTCCGAAACGGAGCGGGGTTTGGAGTCACTTCATCCACCAATTCGATGCGATTCTCTCTTACAGCCAGCGCGGCGCGGAGGAATATACATCTCTCGGTTTTCCGCGTGACAAGATATTCGTGGCGCACAACTCAGTATCGCCGAAACCCATGTTGAACATTGAACGTTTAACATTCAACGTACAACCGATACTCCTGTTCGTCGGAAGGCTCCAATCCCGCAAGCGTGTTGATTCTCTGCTGCGCGCTTGTGCTGAAATGGGATCAAATCCGAGGTTAATGATCGTGGGCGATGGACCAGAACGCACCGCGCTGGAGGCGCTGGCTAAAGAGGTTTATCCTTCCGCAGACTTTATTGGCGCCAAGCATGGCGCAGACCTAAAACCTTATTTTGAACAGGCAGACCTTTTCGTTTTACCAGGCACAGGCGGGCTTGCCGTGCAGGAGGCGATGAGCCATGGCCTGCCCGTTATCGTGGCCAAAGGGGACGGCACACAGGATGACCTTGTCCGCGCAGAAAATGGCTGGCAAATTCAACCTGAAGATCACGGTGCCCTGGTGTCTGCAATAAAAAACGCCCTGTCAGACAGGGCACGGTTGCGAGAAATGGGAAAAGAATCATTTCGGATCGTTGCGGAGGAAATCAACATCCAGAAAATGGTGGAAGTGTTTGTAGATGCCCTGAACAACGCGGGTTAAGGTCTCTTAAAAATTGCCATATCCCCTTCACGATAAAGTAACCGATAGGTTTCAGAAACCATAAGCGATGACACGAGTGAATTTCCGTTATCTGATAAACCATTTTGAGAGACAAGCACGTAATCAAAATCCTGTTCGGTCCTTACGCGCCACTCGTCAACACAGGTATAAGTTTTATTCATGCAGATTTGAAGGGTATGATACTCATTCATCTTTTTTTGAAAGAGTTTGTCAGGCAACCACTCATAACCTTGAATGGTTGCGACGCTGACACTTTTTCCGAGAACGGGGAACCACTCTGAAACCGAATCCGCAAATGCCTCCGTCTCACCTGTCAGAATCACAAAACGACTGTGTGGAGGAACATTATTTGCCACCCACTCCATTGAGACACGGTCAGATGCGGTCAAGCTCACTTTGGGATACACCTGATCTGAAAGCACTAGTCCAAAAAAAGAATAAAATATCAAAACAGTCAGTGCTATTTTTATCATCCCAGTCTGCATGAAGTAATCGCTCCAATTTAATTCGATATCCAGTTCTTCCTGTGTTTTATTCCTGGCAATTAAACCAGGAATGACGATATCCACAAATCCAATGGAAGCCAGCATTGCCCAGGGGATGATCGAAATTGAAGCTGCGCTGCGCGGATCGATGATCGCTGGCAGGAAGAGCCAAACAGGCATCAGAAATTCGCGCCTCATCAGTGTGACTACAAATCCCAGCAATGCCAGTGCCGAGATCAGGGTTATAAATTTTTCATCGGAAAAAGAGCCGGTAAGAATCGCCACCCACGCCAGGGGAGTTTGGAATCCAGTTTGCGCCGCACTCAGGTATGGTTGGAATCCATGTCGAGAAATAACGGTCAGAAAAAAAGGTAAAGTCAAGATGATGACTCCGAGCACGGTCAGTAAGGCGTTTTTGATGCCTTCTTTAGACCTGCCATAAAACAGCCACAACACAAGGCACAGAAAAACCGTGTGCAATGCTGCTTCCGGATGGCTTAGCACAACGCCGCAGCCAAACACAATGGTCATCGCCAAATATTTTCTCGATGGTGTAACAAATAATTTATAAGCGCTGAATAGGATAAGCATCAGGAACAAATGTCCCAGGACACGAGTGATGCCTCCACCCATGATGTACCAGGAGATGGAACGCGGCAGGAGAGCAAAAAAAACAGTCGCCAGCGTCCCTTTCAATTGAGATTTCAATATGGTTGATGCCATTGGAAAGAAGGCAATAGAAAAGATCAGGCTGCCAGCAGCGGGAATCCAGCGGAAGGCTTCAATCAGCGGCATATGGAAAATGTCAGAGACTAAAGCCGTGACATAAAACCCCAGCGGCGGGTAGGCAAACGGAATCAAAATACCGTTGTACTCCACGAAGGTCGGCAGGTGGTAGTGACTGGACTGAATTGATCGCGTCATCTCGTAAAACAAGCCACCATCAGTGACGGGAAATCCAACCATCAGAGTCGGCAGGAAACGCGCATATGCCCCTAACAAAAGTCCAAAGACCAGAATAAATAAATTCAATCGTTCGGTTTCAGTTTTCAAATCGATTTTTTATATGTTGGAGTCCGGAAATTCCACTTTTTCTGCAGGGAAAAGGGTTTCACTATTATTCAGCCAGAACCACCAGTTCTGCGTTCACAAATCCTTTTTTGTCTTGCATCGTCTGCACATTCAACCACTTACCTGACTTTCCAATTTTGGGTCTGGCCTTACTTGGATCTTCGATGACAAAGAGTTTTGCCCCAACTTTTTCAGTGGAGACAATATGTGATCTTACAGATTCGGTTTCGTATATTTTCACACCAAATTTTCCAATTCTGGATTGGACAACCACAATAAGATGACCTGGCACTTGTTCGGATTTTGGAATGGACATATCTTTTGGCCGCCTTTGACCTGACCTTGTTTCACACACCGGGGATGATGTTTGAATTTTTTCAAAATAGCACGCAGCAGAATCGCTCTCATAACCCTTGTCATCGCGCA
>JAIFNG010000167.1 GCA_020047815.1 Anaerolinea sp. | reverse complement strand
TATTTCTGCTGGGACAATCCCTTGAACAGGTAATGACTTTTTTGCAGCTCATCCTGATTGTCATCTTCGGGCGTGCCCTGCTGACATGGTTGAATGAAATCTCGGCAAATGCGGTGGCTGTAAAGATAAAAACGGACCTTCGCAACCGCCTCTTTGAGCACATCCTTAAACTTGGTCCCGCTTATTCGCGCCAGCAGCGTACAGGGGAATTAACTGCGGCCGCCGTTGAGGGGATCGAAGCGCTTGACGCCTATTTCAGTCAATACCTGCCGCAATTGGTCATCACCGCACTCGTGCCAATTTCAATCCTTGTATTTGTCTTCCCGATCGACCTGCTTTCAGGGTTTGTCTTTCTCATCACTGCACCATTGATCCCCTTCTTTATGATCATGATCGGCAAGGGCGCTGAGGTGGTCACAAATCGTCAATATGAAACCCTGCGCCTGTTGAGTGCACACTTCCTCGACAGCCTGCAAGGACTGACTACTCTGAAATTATTCGGGCAATCCAAGGCGCAGACGCGGACCATTGCCCAAGTCAGCGAAAAATTCCGCGATACCACAATGGGCGTCCTGCGGATCACTTTTCTCTCTGCGCTTGCGTTGGAACTGCTTGCAACCCTCAGCACTGCAGTGATCGCCGTTGAGATCGGGTTTCGATTGCTTTATGCCCAAATGGAATTCCAGCCCGCCCTCTTCCTGCTGGTGTTGGCACCTGAATTCTATATGCCCTTGCGCGCGCTCGGCGCACGTTTCCATGCCGGGATGAACGGCACAACAGCGGCAAAACGAATTTACGAAATATTAGACACACCTATTCCTGCAGAGTCGATGATTGAACGCCGGGTATCAACAGACCTGAAGACACAACCTTTGACTTTTGATGTTCAGCTGGAAAACGTTTCGTTCACATATCCCAATGAATCCACCCCCGCGCTTGAAAAAATCAACCTCACCATCCGGTCTGGACAACACATTGCCCTGGTCGGCAAAACCGGCGCGGGAAAATCCACGCTTGCAAGCCTTCTGCTGGGGTTTATTCAACCTGATGAAGGCAGGATCATTACGCATCACGCAATTGCCGTTCCCCAAATCCTGCCTCCGAATCTTCAGCGATTCATCGCCTGGGTTCCACAAAAACCGCATTTATTCCATGACACCATCGCGGCGAACATCAGACTTGGCAAAGCAGATGCAACAGATGAGGAGGTTATCATCGCCGCGCAAGCCGCGAGTCTGCACGAATTTATCGAATCTCTGCCAAAGAAATATGAGACTGTCATAGGGGAAAGCGGCGCACGCCTTTCCAGCGGACAAGCCCAACGGCTTGCCCTCGCGCGCGCCTTCCTCAAGGATGCGCCCATCCTCATTATGGATGAGCCCACTTCCAGCCTCGACCCTGAAACGGAAGCGCTGCTGGAAGACTCAACCCGGAGATTAATGCAAGGGCGCACCACCATAACCATCGCCCATCGTCTCAACACCATCTTTCAATCTGACCTAATTGTTGTCCTCAGATCAGGCCGCATCATCGAACAGGGAACGCACCGTGAACTTCTAGCAAACAAGAGCGTTTACGCGAGATTGGTCAAGACACTCGATGACCAGGTGGGACCGCATATTGAAACCCGGATCGAAAGTACAAAGGCGGTATTCACAAATCATCCTGAACCTTTGACGTTCGATTTACAACCAGCGACCCTCCCCCAAAAAACAGCCGCAAGTTCCATCCTTCCCCGTCTGCTTTCCTTCCTTGAAGGCAATTGGCATCGCGTTGCGCTTTCAGTATTGATCGGCTCGGTCACCATCGGTTCCAGCGTTGCACTCATGGGTACATCAGCATGGCTGATCTCCACCGCGGCACTTCACCCATCTGTGGCAGACCTCGGGGTCTCGGTTGTCGGTGTGCGCTTCTTTGGCATCACACGCGGAATTGCCCGTTATTTTGAAAGACTCGTCTCACACGATGTGACTTTTCGCCTGCTTTCCCACTTACGTGCCTGGTTCTATGAAAAACTTGAACCCCTTGCTCCCGCCCGTCTAATGGATTTCCGCGCCGGTGACTTGCTTTCCCGGATCATCGGCGACGTGGAAACATTGGAAAATTTCTACGTGCGGGTTGTCTCTCCGCCTTTAACGGCGATCATCGTTGGGCTCTTCACTTCAATTTTTCTCGCATCCTTCCACCCGTCGCTTGCCCCTGCTTTCCTGACTTTTTTCATTAGCCTTGGCCTTATCCTGCCCATTCTTTCGCAGATCCTCAGCCGTCGCCCGGCGGAACAGACCATCAACCTGCGCGCAGATCTTCACACCCGCCTGGTGGATGGTATTCAGGGTATGGCTGATCTACTCGCCTATGGACAAGGGGCGGAACGACTCACTCAAATTGCAAAGAACGGACTTGATTATGGCAATGCCCAACGCCGTATGGCACAGATTACGGGTTTTCACTCAAGCCTGACAACCTTGCTCACCAATCTCGGTTTGTGGACGATCCTGCTTCTTTGCATCCCATTGACAGCATCAGGGTCCATCGCAGGACCCATGCTTGCCTCGCTCACCCTGCTCACGTTTGCTTCTTTTGAAGCCGTCATCCCGCTGCCGCTTGCCGCTCAGATGTGGAATGCCTCGCGTGAGGCCGCGAGGAAGTTGTTCGAGGTGGTCGATACTGAACCGGCAGTCCGCGATCAGTCGGCTGTGAGCAGCGCGCAGCTGCAAAATGAACTACCTGACATACGAATTTCAAATTTATCCTTCACATATCCCAACCAAAGCATCCCTGCCCTGCAAAACATGACTTTTGACCTGCCGCCCGCGACTATGACTGCCATTGTCGGACCCAGCGGCGCAGGGAAATCTACGATCGCCAATTTAGTCCTCCGCTTCTGGGAATACGAAGGTGGAGAAATTTCCTTCAGCGGAAAATCACTTAAGACCCTGGACCAGAATTGGGTGCGGACACAGATCGGTCTTGTCTCACAGAATACTTACTTCTTTAATACATCCGTCCGTGAAAATTTACGATTCGCCCGTCGCAAGGTCACCCAGGAGGAAATTGAATCCGCCGCCAAAGCTGCACAAATCCACGACTTCATTATGAAACTTCCCAAAGGGTACGATACCATGATCGGCGAACAAGGGCTGCGGCTTTCAGGTGGAGAACGCCAACGACTGGCAATTGCGCGTGTGTTGATAAAAAACGCGCCTGTCCTGATCCTGGATGAACCCACTGCCAATCTTGATGCGCTTACAGAAAAAGAAATCCTTGAAACCTTGTTTGGCGTGATGAAACAAAAAACCTCTCTGCTGATCACACACCGCTTGATCGGATTGGAAAGCATGGACAACATCATTGTGATGGACCATGGTCAAATTGTGGGACACGGAACACATGCAAGCTTGCTTGAACAAAACAGCTTGTACCAGCGCTTGTGGACATATCAAAATCGAATTCTTGACCTGACAGAGACCATATCCACCTGATCCAGAATAAGGAAGGTTAAAAAAAGCCATCCTGCGGGTTGAACAACCTGCAGGATGGCTTTTAAATCCGCTATTATTTTGTGCAGAAGTTTACGGACAGGCGCCCATATTAACTTTTATGGTCACGGAACCGGCATCAGCAGCGGCGAGAGGAGCACAGCAATTCTGAGCGGCATCATACCCCAAGCCATCCTGGCATTGACCCGTGCCGGTCGTCAAGGCATTTGCGGCACAGGCAGAGTTGGTGAACTTGAGTTCATACGTCCACAATTGTTTCCCGGTACAAGTGATCACATTTTTATCATCTACAACAGTTCCACTATCCTGACACTTTAATTCACCCGACGGGTCAAGTGCTTCAAATGTGGTCCCAGGAACAACATTGATATTCTGATAGGGGATCTTATCCACACAGAATGTATCAATCGCCTCGGTGTTCTTCACTTCAGGCGCGGCACAAGAAGTTGCCGCCTGACAGGCGGGGGCAAAACTCTGCACAGTGGCAACAGGCTGTTCTGCAACGGTTGGAGCAACTTCAACAGGGGCCTGGGTCGGCACAACTTCCACAGGGGGGGGCGCAGCTTGCGTTGCAGGGGCGGCGGCACCGCTGCACGCTGAAGCGAACAAAACCACCAAAACGGTCACAGCCAACATAAGATAAGTTGATTTTTTCATAAGATATCTACTCCTTGAATTGTATTTGATTTGTAAGACAATATCATTGTACATGCTGGGTACAGATAGGCTATGGGAGTATTGTCCTATTTGGTTATAATAGACCTTACATGAACCTTTCAACTTTGTCCCTTACCGACCAACGAAACCTTGTAAAAAGCAGGGAAATTGACGTTTCAGAGCTTTCTTCAGCCTGTTATCGGCAAATCGAGAAGCTTAACCCGCTTCTTAATGCTTTTATCACGGTAATACCGCCTGAATCGTCTCCATCGCTAAGCGGGGCGCTTTGCGGCATTCCCCTCGCTGTAAAAGACCTTTACGATACGGAAGGAATTCGGACAACGGCGGGAACACGGTTTTTCGCCGATAACATACCCCATGCAGATGCGGTGGTTGTGCAAAAAATTAAAAAAGCGGGCGCTCAGATCGTTGGGAAAACCAATACACATGAAATAGCACTTGGCGTGACGAATAACAATCCGCATTTTGGCGCATGCAAAAATCCATGGGACATCACCCGCACACCCGGTGGTTCCTCGGGCGGAAGCGCGGTGGCGGTTGCTACGGGAATGGCGATGGCAGCGCTAGGTACAGACACGGGAGGTTCGATTCGCATTCCTGCGGCCTTGTGTGGCATTGTTGGGCTCAAACCCACGTATGGGCGTGTAAGTCTGCGTGGAATTCTGCCGCTTTCATGGAACCTCGATCACGCAGGACCGATCACCCGCAAAGTGGAAGATGCCGCACTCATGCTGCAGGTCATCGGCGGTTACGACGAACTCGACCCGGCTTCAATCAAAACCCTGCCGGGAGATTATTACAGTCATTTAAAAGACACGATGAAAGAACGCAAAATTGCACTGGCGGTCGGGAGTTTTATTGAAGATGCAGACGGGGAAGTTTTGGAAGCAGTCCATAAAGCCTCCCAAATATTGGCTGAGCAAGGCGCGCTAATTACCGAAGTAAATATGGACTTTCTTAAAGAAGGCACCCTGGCCAATGCCCTGATGACTCAAGCCGATGGCGCGGCATTTCACCGCGAAAGGTTGCGGGAACACCCAGAGTGGTTCGGTGTGGATGTTCGTCAGAGATTGGAAACAGGTGCGGCATTCACATCCAGCGAATATGCCCTGGCAAGGCGCACCCAGGCTGAAGTAAAAAGAAAATGTGAGTTACTGCTTAATAGTTATGATGTTTTCATTCTCCCCACCACCCCCATCCCCGCGCCCGTACTTGAAGGGGAAAATGCTGTGGAGCGCGCCCGCCAGTTAACACGATTTACCTCACCCTTCAACCTGACCGGGCTGCCTGCTCTAAGTGTTCCATGTGGATTTACAAAAGACGGCTTGCCCATCGGGTTACAGATCGTGTCGCGTGCCTGGAATGAGGCAGGCGTGCTTCGTACAGGCTATAACTTCCAGGAAGCTACTGACTGGCATAAGCAAGATTGCCCTGTTTAATAGACACTGCCCACCCAGCACCAGAAAAAAATACTGTTCAAGGCAAACAAGCAAAGGGCAGGCTGAACAACAATGTGGGACGCAAAAAATAAGCGACTACTATGCCTTTATTTTAAAAAGAAATCAAAACCTTCAGTACGCCCGGCTGTGCAGCCCGATCGAATGCTTTGAGCGCATCCTTTAGCTGATATCTTTCAGCGATCAAGACCGTAGGGTCAACTTCACGCCTTTCCAACAACCGCAAGGCTGGAGCAAAGGGACCACAGCGCGAACCGACCACTGTAATTTCATCCACGACAATGGAGGAAAGATTAATATCGATATTCCCTGCATAAGTGGATTTCATCACCAGAGTCCCACGCGGGCGGACTGCTTTTCTCGCCAAATTGAATCCGTCAGGCGAGCCTGTGGCTTCCACCACCACATCCCACTTGCGCGGTTCAATATCAGCCTCGGAGATGGATAGAATTCCGCGGGCACTCAACATATCCCTCTGATATGAATGGCGCGTCAGCACATGCAGATCACAGCCTGTGAGGGCGAGCGTCTGGGCGATCAATTGTCCCAACCTGCCGGCGCCGACCAGAAGCACGCGGTCTGTCGGTTTTATGGGTGTTTGTTGCTGTATTGCCAGAGCAGCAGCAAGGGGTTCGGTAAATACTGCCATTTCATCTGGAACTGAAACAGGTACGGCAAACAAATTCTCAACGGGAAGGGTGGTGTATTCTGAAAAAACACCCTGCCGGTTGGTGATGCCAAGTACGGTACGGACCTCGCAGTGAGTCGGGCGTCCATTCAGGCAGGCTTCGCAATGACCGCAGGCGGCATTGATCTCCCCCACCACGCGTTGACCGATCCACAATGGATCAGGCGCACTGACCACATCACCTACAAACTCATGTCCCAACACACCTGTATATGGATAATAGCCCTTCACCAGCTCAAGGTCGGTACTGCAAATACCCGCCTTGCGAATTTTTATCAAGGCCTCACCAGGCTTGTCTGGCTGTGGAATATCGCGTAATGAGATCTGGTTTTTTTCCAGCCACACTGCTTTCATAATTTTATCCTTCCTGGCCCAAAGGTTTAAAATGGCTTGAGGGTCTATTATTACCTGTTGCTTCTCTGCCTGATCGCTTCATAAGTGATCAACGCAGTCGCAATCGAAACGTTTAATGAATTCACTTTTCCCATCATCGGTATTTTCACCTTAACATCCGCGTTCTGCATCCAGAAATCCGTCAACCCTTCATCTTCTGTGCCGACTGCGATCGCGGTGGGTTCTTGCAGATCAACATCAGTATACATTACCTCTGCAGATGGCGTGGCAGCCAGAACGCGCATTTTTCTGGACTTGAGCCATGCCAGAGCCGTTGACGAAACAACCTCTACCGTGGGCACCGTAAAAACTGCCCCGCGGCTGGCACGCACCACGTTGGGATTCCACAAATCCACCCGCGGGTCACAAACAAGAAGGGCATCCACGTGAGCGGCATCAGCTGTGCGTAATATTGCCCCCAGGTTGCCGGGTTTCTCAACTGACTCGGCTACGATCACCAAAGGAGATGGTTTCAATGTCAGATCTTCGAGTGCTGTTTTGGGGATGGGAAAAATTCCCAGCCACCCATCAGGATTATCACGATAGGAGATTTTCTCGAAAACAACTCGGGTGACAGTGGTTACATCAGCGTTGACAATGTCCATGTCACGCGAAATGATCTCGGGCGCAGTCAGTATCGATAGCGGCTTGAGTCCACTGCCGAGAGCCAGGGTCAGCTCATCATAGCCTTCCACCAGCATGAGCCCATCCTTTTGACGTTGACGTTTATCCTCACGCAGTCTGACAATGTGTTTAATTTGGGGGTTCTGTAAACTTGTGATATCCATTTTTAAAACCATTAACAAGATCAGGGGTGCTTGCGCATATCGATTGCGCTCAATACAGAAATTTCATTTTACCAGCAGCAGGCACGCGGCTGAATGCGTCTTGCTGAGCGTAACCGATGGCGGGTCACTGTCTTTACAGATGGCAATTGCCACCGGGCAGCGTGGATGAAAGCGGCAGCCCTTTGGCACATCAATGGGATTTGGAGTTTCACCCTGCAGGATAATTCTCTCATGGCGCAGCCGGGGATTCGGAACAGGGATGACGGAGATCAATGCTTTAGTGTACGGGTGTTTTGGTTTCTCCAATACTTCCAACATGGTGCCGATCTCGACAATGCGCCCAAGATACATCACTGCCACACGGTCTGCGAAGAAGCCAACCGACCCAAGGTCATGCGTGATGAAGATGACTGCAATCTGGCGCGTAATACGAAGTTCAGCAAGCAGGTTGATGATCTCAGCCCGGATGGACACATCGAGCATGGAGACAGGCTCATCTGCCAGGAGTATTTCCGGCTCAAGCACAAGCGCGGCGGCGATCACCACGCGCTGCCGCTGTCCGCCTGAGAGTTCGTGGGGAAAGCGGCTCAGGTACACTTCGGCCGGCTTCAAGCCTGCATCTTCCATGGCTTTCATTACACGTTCGTCACGTTCCCTTTTGTCTTTCGCAATTCCATGCACAAGCAGGGGTTCGTTGATGATCTCTTCAATGGTCTGTGTGGGGTTGAGAGACTCATAAGGGTCTTGAAAAACCATTTGTATCTTTCGCCGCAGTTCCTTGCGTTCGCTTTCCTTGAGATGCGTAATATCCCGCCCCTCAAAGAAAATACTTCCTTCGGTGGGTTCTTCAAGTCCCATTAACAAAAGGGATAGTGTTGATTTTCCACAGCCACTTTCTCCCACCAGCGCGATCACTTCACTGTGCCTGAGACTGAAACTCACATCATCCACCGCATGGACAAAACGCGCTTCGCGCGAGAACAAACGGGGACGACCCGCATCAAAATACTTCTTTAATCCGCGCACTTCCAGAAAATGTTCCGTATTCATTTGGACGCCTCGATCAAATGGCAGCTTGCAAAATGCATTTCACCTATTTCAGACAGGGAGGGTTGTTCGGTGTGGCAACGGTCAAATGCGGCAGGACAGCGGGGCGCAAAACGGCAGCCCGCCGGGAGCGCCTCCAAACGAGGGGGATAGCCCGGGATCGAGGAGAGTTTCTTCTTGGGCTTTGTCAGGTCAGGGAAGGCTTTAAGTAATTCCTGTGTATACGGGTGACGTGCTTCATTGTAAATTGTATCCACATCTGCGTATTCGGCGGTGACTCCGCCATACATCACCAGAACCCTGTCACAGATCTCCGCCACCACGCCAAGGTCATGCGTCACAAAAATAATGGCAAGCCCAAGTTTCCTGCGCAGGCTGTCCAGCAGCTCCAATATTTGTGCCTGGATCATTACGTCCAAAGCCGTGGTCGGCTCATCAGCAATGATCACCTGTGGGTCGCAAGCCAATGCCATCGCGATCATTGCGCGCTGGCGCATTCCGCCTGAATATTGGTGTGGATATTGTTCCTTATGATCTGCGGCTATGCCCACGAGGTCCAGCAGTTCGATCACGCGGACCTGCAATTTATCGTGGTCGATGGCAGGCATGTGCTTGATAATCGCCTCAGCAATTTGATCGCCCACGGTCCGCACAGGGTTCAGGGCATTCATTGCACCCTGAAACACGATCGAGATTTCCTTCCAGCGCACAAGGTTTAATTCCTCATCACTGATCGCGGTCAGGTCCTGGCCATTAAAGAAAACCCTGCCATTTACGATCTGCCCTGCTGAGGGCAGCAAACGCAGGAGCGATAACATCAACGTCGTTTTACCGCAGCCGCTCTCTCCCACCAAACCGATCAACTCCCCTTTGTTCAATGTAAAGCTGACATCTTCAACAGCCCGGGCCGCTGGTTTGCCCTCATTAATATAATTAATGGAAAGATTTTGGACTTCAAGCAGCGCCCCTTTTGCCTGTCTCGATTCAACATGCCCGCGTTGGATCGCCGGTCTGCCTGGCAGTAAATGATGCGTATCCAACCTTGGGTTTAATACCTGCTCAAGACCCTGTCCCAACAGGGTCAACCCGAGGACAACCCACACAATGCCAAAACCTGGAAATAATAATGCCCACCAGGCGCCAATGGACATGGCACCGCGTCCAAATGCGTAGTTGAGCATTTGGCCCCATGAGAGGGCTGTCGGGTCGCCAAGTCCAAGAAAAGAGAGTGCGCTTTCGTTGAGAATGGCAAGCGATACGACAAGCACCCCCTGCACCACCAGGATCGGCATGACCAAAGGCAGAATATGACGGGAGATGATATGGCCATTTCCGGCACCGACAGCACGGGCGCGTAAAACGAACTTGCGTGATTTGACAGCCAGTGTCTGCGAGCGGACAACCCGCGCGGTGGTTGTCCAGCCGAGCAAGCCGATCACAAAAATGATATTCAGCAGGGAAGGTTGGGTCAGCGCAACGATCACCACCATCAATGGCAGGTCAGGGATGACGAGCATAATATCGGTGATCCGCATGAGAACATTTTCCCAGCGCCCGCCAAAGTAGCCTGCCACAAGCCCGGTCACCCCGCCAATGATGATGGAAATAAAGGCGGCAAAGAAACCCACTGTCAGCGAGACACGCGCGCCAAAAACAAAATTTGAGAAAACATCCTGTCCTGCATCATCCGTCCCAAACCAGTGCACAGAATTGGGTGGATTATAAATATCGTCGATCTCGACCGAAGCCGACGAAGAGGAATCATACGGGGCGATGGCAGGGGCAAAAATTGCCATGAGAACAATGACCATCAGCATGACAAGCCCGACAATACCGATTCTGCTCTTGCTAAAAACCCGCCAGAAATTCAGCAAACGGTCAGCCCATTGGTTTTTAGGTTCAATAACCTTGATCGTGGTTTCCATGGGTTACTCCGTTTGCACACGTGGATCGAGATAGTTATAGGTAAGGTCGGCAAGGAAGTTGGCAAAGATCACAGCGATCGCAATTAATACGAATGCACCCTGCAGGACGGGGAAATCACGCCGACCCACTGCTTCGAAGATCGCCAGGCCCAGCCCTGGCCACGAGAAGACCGCCTCGATTTGTATGGCTCCAGCCACCGTAAAACCAAGATTAATGGCGATCACCGTCACCAGTGGCAGCATGGCGTTTTTGAGCGCATGATCTTTCAATATCTGAAATGTACTCAACCCTTTGGCCTTGGCGGTCAGAATGTAATCCTCAGAAAGCACATCCATTAAACTGGAACGCATAATCAGGGTGTATTCGCCCATATAGATAATGGTGTAGGTTAATGTTGGCAGTATCATGTGAATGCCAATATCCGCCCATTGTTGTAAAAGAGGAAGCGCACTTGAGCCCGGCGTGGCTTTGCCCGCCAATGGCAAACCATTGTTACTCCCCCAAAACAACAAAAGAATTGCAAGCCAGAAGGTTGGCAGGCTCCAGGCCATCAGACTGGTGATCACTGCAGAATAATCAATAGCTGTACGCGCTTTCCATGCCGCGAATACACCGAAAACCACCCCGATCATGATCGACAGGATTTGCCCCGCGCCGATCAATAGAACAGTATTCCATAGACGTTCAGCCAGAATATCTGCTACCGGACGATTTGTGTGATAACTAATTCCCAACTCACCCTGCAATAAGTTGCGGACATAAATAAAGAATTGCGTATCCAACGGGTTAACCGTGCAGCTTCCCAACTTGATGGGATTCAGGGATTCAAAACAATTGATGACCGGCTTGTCCAACCCGAAACGCACACGCAGCATCTCGACCGCTTCTTTTTTTAATCGCGGGTCGCGAACCCCGGCCCTCGCCGGGTCACCGGGCAGAACGCGGAATAAAAAGAAATTCAGGACGATCACAAACAGGATGGTAAATATGGACCATGCCAGTTTTTTCAGTAAGGTTCGGGTTCGATTCAAGGTCACTCCAAAGAGTCAACTCATTGCATGGGCGCTTCCCTGACACCAGCCTCCACAAAGTTCCGGGTGGAGGCAAGCGCAAGGGAAACCATCCGCAGCAATCCCTGTGTTCCCAGGGATTGCTGCGTACCGGCAAGTCCGATCGGAAAGGAGGAACCTTCCCGCGCAATGACACTAGTTACAATTTTTATTTATTTAACCGGTTCGATCACCACCAATGAACTCACATCTGAAAGTTCCACTTTTGCCTGACCGGTCAGCCATCCGCTAAAACGATCTGTGCGGAAGGCTTGTGTTGCCTGCTCATAGTATGGAATGATATAGACCACATCATCATGTACGATCTTCTGCATTTCCCAAACGATGGCTTTGCGCGCCTCAAAATCAAGGGTGGTTTGCTGCTGCGCATAAAGTTCGTCAAAGGCGGGGTTGGAGTAACCAGTCTCGCTGGAACCCGTGGGAATCGCCTCAGTGGTATACACATATAACAGCGCGCTTGGGTCAGGATCAGATCCCCAGCCCCAAAGCATCATGTCAAAGTCGAATGCCGGGCAGCATTGGGCGGTTAGCGCATCGGGGTCCACTGCCTGCATTTCCAATGTAACACCGATCTCAGCCCACATCTCGCTTAACAATTCAGCCATACGCGGGGCAGTGATGCTGTCACTCGGCCAGAAAAGACGGAAATTCAATGGGCGTGAACCATCCGGCAATTCACGAACTCCATCGCTGTCTGTGTCCAAATATCCGGCATCATCCAGGATCTTGTTTGCCTTGGCAGCATCATACTCGTAATCCTTGATGGAATCGTTGTACCAGACGCCAAGTCCATCGGGGATAAGGGTCAAACCGGGAGAACCAAGCCCCAGCAGCACAACATCGATCAGTTTTTGTTTATCGGTGGCATGTGCCATGGCAAGGCGCACATCACGGTCACGCAAAGCAGGGTGTCCCGTACAAACGCCCCCCTCATCCTTTGGACAATTTTCTTCCGCAGTCTGATTAAAGATAATGTCAGAAACCCCGGGAGCAAGCGGCGAGCCGACCACCACTTCAACATTTTCTGCAGTCTTCAATGACTTGACTGCAGTGTTGGGCATTTCTGTGATCATATCCAATTGACCGGTCTTGATCGCTTGCACGAGCGCATCCTGGTTCTCAAACGTCTGGAAGATGACCTCGTCCACTTTTGGCGGGGTGGCAAAATGTTCCTTATTGGCGGTCAGACGGATAAATTCACTTTGAACGTATTCCGTCATCATAAAGGGTCCCGAACCGACCATCTCAATGTTTTCATATTCAAGTTTATCCACGCCCTCCCAAATATGTTTGGGAAGAACATACAGAAACACCAACTGGCTTTCGATATTCGGGATTGCCTCTGTCAGGGTCAGGATAACTTCATTATTTTCAGTGGCTTCAATGCTTTCGAAGTACGGCGTGTAATATCCATTCATGTATGGATATTCAGGCGTATCCTTATAAAGGTTATAGGTGAAGGAAATATCTTCGGCGGTTAACGGCTGGCCGTCGTGCCATTTGATGCCGTCCCGGATCTTGTACGTATACACGAGCCCATCATCTGATACTTCGACACTCTCCGCCAAAGTCATGGTGAAGGAACCGTCAAGATTGAGTTCATACATCGAATCATAGACCAACTCCAGAATGGTATATGCCTCGACCAGAATCGCCATCCCCGGGTTGAGCGAGTCGGGGCTGCCTGCCCAACCAATGTGGACTACCGCCGGAGTGGTCGGAGGCTCAACGGCTTCTACAGCCTCCCCGCCGGAAGCGGCTGGTGAAGCCTCTGTGCCTGTCGACGACGCACCACCGCACGCCGAAAGAAGCAGCGCTGCAAGAACCAAAAGGTATAACAGTTTGTGTTTCATGCTTTTCTCCTCTCCAATTGAAGGTTTAATATTCCCAATATACAATGCGCCACGACAGAATCATCTGCCATGGCGCAGTTGCTTGTTTCGTCAGAAATCGACGAAGTCAGAGTTCAAACAAGACAGGGGAATATCCACTGGTTATGAATTTTACTGTAATATCAGATTTCGTGAAAGTAAATCTTAACAATGGTCAAAATTCATGTCGCGCAACCCCATGGGACCTCCTCATACAGGTCAATGGAGCCATGGTGATAAACCAGTTGACCTGTATGAGGTTTGCAGAAGTACTACATGCGGCGACCGCTGCGGGGATCAAGCGCATCGCGCAAGCCATCACCAACAAAGTTGATTCCCAGAACGGTGAGCAGGATCAGGGTGCCGGGGAAAAACCACAGCCAGGGAGCGGTCTCCAGGTAGCGATAGGCTCCATCCAGCATATTTCCCCAGGTGGCGGTTGCACCTTGCACACCCAGCCCCAGAAAACTGACATATGCCTCGGAAATAATTGCCGCGGCAACCCCAAGTGTCGCACTGACGATCAGCGGCGCCAATGTGTTCGGCAATAAATGGACAAAGATAATTCGACGATCAGACGCACCCAGGGCTCGCGCTGCCGAGATAAAATCCTGTTCGCGCAGGGAGAGGATGTTGGCGCGTACAATGCGTGCAAGATACATCCATGACGTGACACCGATTATGAGAACGATCGCAAGGACGCTGCCCGTCAACTCGCGTCCCAATATATACACCGAAGGCAGGCTGTTTCCAAAGAAACGCGCACCAATGATGAGCAGGAACAGACTCGGAATGGTTAGCATGGCCTCGGTAATGCGCATCAAAATGTTGTCTATCCATCCGCCGTAGTATGCCGCCAGCGAACCAATGACCGCCCCCAACAGCACCTCCACAATGGCGGCGGAAATACCGATCAGTACCGATATTTGTCCGCCATACACTGTACGGGCCAGAATGTCACGACCAATGACATCCGTACCAAACAGGTGTTCAGAGGATGGGGGCAGAAGTTTTGAGCCGGTATCATTGCAGTTTGCCCAGGCCTCGCCTCTCAACTCCTGCTTCAAGGGGACACAATAACCGCGCAATAACATCCCGGCGAAACTGACGTAAAAAATTAACAACACCAGTATGCCAAGCCCAACCATGGCCATGGTATGTTTGCGAAAACGACGTACCGCCAGGGCCATTGGCGAGAGCATCGGGGGGTTGACCTGGGGAATTTGTGTGGATGAATCTGTCATGATGTTATTCCAGCCGAATACGAGGATCAACAAATGAATAAACGATATCAGTAATGATCTGGAAGACCACTACAGCCAGTGCAATTAGCATGAGAATGCCCATAAGTACAGGGAAGTCTGCGCGTTCGGTGTGGTCGATAAATAGACGCCCCATTCCAGGCCAGGCAAAAATACGCTCTGTGACTACAGCACCAGCCAGCAGGAATGGAAGATCAAGCCCGATGAGTGTGATGAAGGGCAGCGCGGCATTTGGGAGGGCATGCTTCCCGACCACAAGCATGGAACGCAATCCTTTGGCGCGCGCTGTACGTACATAATCCTCTCCCAGCACTTCCATCACACTGGACCTTACAAATCGGCTGTAGCCTGCGATGCTGATAATGGACAATGTTGTAACCGGCAGGATCATGTGTTTGAACAATTCAAACGGTGTTTTTCCGACAGCCGGGTCGTACATTCCTACCGTTGGAAGATATGGCAATCCCCAGCGCCGAAAGTTCACAGCAAAGATATACATCAATGACAAGGCCAGCCAAAAGACCGGCATGGAATAACCAATGAAGGATAACCCTGTGACGACATTATCAAATACGGAATAAGGACGCAGGGCCGAAACCAGGCCCAGCGTAAGCGAGAATATAATAATGATCACTTCAACGGTCAGCATTAACAGCAATGTGTTCGGCAGACGCTCCCCGATCATTTTGATCACCGGTTGGCGCGTCACCAGGGAATTACCCCAATCACCGCGCAAAATTCCCGTGCGTTTGCCGGGGGTCTCCGAAATGCCGTCCCCGTCCATATCTATCTTATTCCAATCGTTGCCAACCAGCCAGGTAACATATTGCATATAAACTGGCTGGTCCAATCCCATTTGACGGCGCAAACGTTCCTTGTCCTCCGGGCGCGGCGGAATGCGCCCGCCCAGTGTGGCAATGGGGTCGCCAAATGCCTGCATCAGCACAAATAATATGATGCTGATAATAAAAAGTTGTGGAATGGCTTGCGCCAGTCGCCGAAGGATATAGTTGGTCATGGTTGTAAATAAATTGACCTGCCGGGTTTTCCAACCCGGCAGGTACAGATTTTTCTCAGCTTACTCGACAATTTCCCATTCAGATACGTTCCAGAACGGGTAAACACCGGAGAATTTTACGCCTGTCAGACGGTTGTTGAGGGACCATAGGTCAGGGTCCTGCCAAATGCCGATATAGACGTAATCATCATAGATGATCTGCTGGATTTGATTGTACAGTTCCTTACGCTTGCCCGGATCAAGGGTGGTGGCTTGCTCCGCCATCAATTTGTCGATCTCCGGATTGCAATAACCCTGGGTGTTGGCACCATCGGGGTTATCCGCGCTGGCGATTTGATCGCACACCCAGCCTGAAGATGCATCCGGGTCGGGATAGGAATTCTGAACACTGGAATATTGGGCGATCTCATACAACCCTTGTGCCTGAGGTCCGCCGTCGTTGTAACCATTCCAGAAGATATCGCTGGAGTGATTGATCAATTCAACGCCAATGCCCACCAGCTTCCACTGTTGTTCCACTACAGCCTGCATGTTCTTGCGCAGTTCGCGGGTGTTGGTTATATATCGCAGTTTCAAGTCAATGCCGTCTTTCTCGCGCACCCCATCGCCATTGCTGTCCACCCAGCCGGCGGCATCCAGCAATTCTTTCGCCTGTTCGGGATCGTATGGATAAGGCTCGAGGGTGTCAGTCTGGTAGGGCGGAGTGGCATCCCAGAAAGTGACATTCACCGGGTTAATATCTTCCGACAAAAGGTCCTTCACGATCGTGAAGCGGTCAGTGGCCAGTGCAACCGCTTTGCGGACATTTACATCCAACATAGCCGGGTGGGTTGTGTCGGGGTTTACGTTCAGGAACCAGGCTTCATTGTAGCCAGAATCAACCGCGATCACTTTCACGGTTCCGCCTTCTTCAACCTTCTCGATCTGGTCTGCCGAGAGGAACACACCGATGTCGGTATCTCCGGCGATGATGGCGGCTTCCTGGGCAGCATCATCCGGTACGATGCGGACGAAGACCTGCTCGAGTTTGGGCGGATTGATCCAATTGGGATTGGCGACAAATGCAAGGTGACTACCGGTCTCCCATTCGCTTAATACGAAGGGACCAACACCAACGGTGGGATTTCGGTTCCACTCAGCGTTGTCAATGGTGCCATCCGCCTCGAAGACAGGCTGTAAGATGTGCTTGGGAAGCAGCCAGTAGAATAGCGAAGTTGACCAGGCAGCGAAGGGTTTATTGAATGTGATCACAACTGTTGTGGGATCCTCTGCCACTACGCTGGTAACATACTCTTCATACGGATAGCGGCTTTGAGGAACGTTCTTATCAGACATGATCATTTCATAGGTGAAGACGTAGTCGTCCGCTGTCAGGGGCTCGCCATCGCTCCAGGTAACATCGTCACGCAGTTTGAAAGTAACGGATTGCCCGTCGGCGCTCAAACCACCGTTTTCGGCGGTTGGAATTTCAGCCACCAGCACCGGGACGGGATTTCCAGTTTCATCAAAACTCCACGATGGCACCAGATAGAACGGGCGCAGGTAACCCGAGAAGGACATGGAGGTATACATCGGGTTGAGATTATCAGGCTCTTGTGTAAAAGTTATGGTGGCTGTACCGCTGAATGTTGGGGCAGGGGCCTCGGCGGCAGGTTCTTCTGCAGCAGGCGCCTCAGCGGCAGGCGCTTCTGCAGCGGGCGCTTCCGGCGTTGTCCCGCCACAAGCAGAAAGCACAAGCATGAAAGCGATCATCAAAAACAGTACGGACTTTAGATGTTTCATTTGTTTCTTCTCCTTTTTTGATTTTTAACACATGAACGATCCATGCGTCACTTACGAAGTAATTCAAGCTTTGGAATATCCGCCTTGCGTGTTTCGACTTCAAATGAGCAGCCGCTTGTCAGAACATGGATACGGATGCCGCTCACCGCAACTGCCCCGCCATTTTGGATTTCCGCCGCATTTGTGGATTCCATCTGACTTCCATCCACGATCGTAACCGCGCCTGATCCTGTTACTGTAATATGTGCCTCATCCTCCACGATGGCTGCGGTGTTCTCGTCAACGCCGACACCCAGCAAACCTGGGTGTGCTGCAATTAAGTAAAGTAATCTTCCAAGCCGGTCACGCTGGCGAAAGTGCTGGTCAAAGACAATATTATTTGTCAGCCCCAGCCCCGGTGCAAATTGAGCAATGCCCTCGCTGGGAGTCGGTCCCCCCTTTCCGTAGGCGATCATCACCTTTGGCATAACAGCCGCGCCCGCGCTCGTCCCTGCAATGATCACACCGCGGCGATACGCATTTAAAATTTCCGTTTCAAGAGGGGTGCCGCCGATCAGGACCGGCAGGCGCATTTGGGTTCCACCAGTGATAAATATTCCGCTGGCAGAACACACCGCTGAAAGAAAAGGTTCATCCGCGGCTTTATCCCGGGTTCGAAATTCCAAACTGCGGGCAGAGCGGGCACCAAGCTCCAAAAACAGGCTGGCATACTTATGACCTGTATTCTCCAAAATGGAAGGCTGCGGAAAAATAACAATATCCGCATGTTCACCGCCAGCGCGCCGCACAAATTCCTGCAGCACAACAGGCTTTTTATGGCTTTCGTTTCCGCCGATCGGCATCAGTATGGTCATGACTGGGCCTCGAGAAAAGTGACCAGATGTTCAGCCGTGACCTGGATATGTCTTTTCATGGCTTGTTCAGCGGCGGAAGAATCACGCTGTTTAAGTGCGGAAATAATCGCCTTATGCTCGGCAACATCCACCGCATCACGCTCGGGCAGCGGCTGGAACGATGTGGCGGCAAAATTGGCGATCAGCATCGTGGGAAATGTTGCCCACATTTGATGCAGGGTACGGATCAAATATTCACGCCGGCTTGCCTGGTAAATATTCTGATGAAATTTTCTATTGAGTTCACGGTACTTGATGACGGCGTGAGGTGCAGAATTTTCTTCCATCTCATCCTGTAAATTTTCGAGAAAAGACACCTCTTCAGGAGTGATAATTTTTGCCGCAATGGAAGCCGCACGGCTTTCCAGAAATGCACGATGGGAATACAGATCAAGAATATCTTCAATGGAAAAAACAAGCACCCGCGCTCCCCGATATGGGACATGCTCGATCAAACCCTCTGCCGCAAGCTCCTTGAGCGCTTCACGCACAGGCATTTGGCTGACGCCGAAGTCCTGTGCAAGCCTTTCCTGCCGCAGCCATTCGCCGGGTTTATAATGGCCAGACAGGATGGCAGCACGCATTTGTTCAGCGACAACATTGCGTAATTGCTTATGAGAAGCCGTGTCTGTCAGCAAGGATTTGTTTACTCCTGCAAGATTAGATATAATATCCAATAAAGAATATCATGTTTCCAGTTTCAAAGTCAATAGGTTTTCAGGTTTTTTAAGGAAAAATATGGAAAATCCCATCAAACTGACAGAAAAATATGAACGCAATGGCTGGCCTGCGGTCAAACGACCTGACCTAAAACAGCCTGCGGGTTGGAGCCTCTCTCTCATTACCTCTCTCGAGCGGATTCGGTCTCACTCTCTTTCCTCGCAGGGACAGATCGCCTGCATCAAGGACGGTGAAACGCTTTCAGATGTATTCACCCTGCCGGCAGATGGTGGCTGGCTTGCTCGCATTACGACCGAACGTCCACTGGCAGCCTATTGGGATGACGAAATTCCTGAATGGTCCCCTGATGGAAATTGGCTGGCGTTCGGTATCCGTGGACACGTCCACATTGTCCCTTCCCCGGTAAACCTGATCAAAGGGAACGGTCTCCCAAAGAAGATCACTGATTTCGCCCCATCCGCAAGCGCTCCACGGTGGATGCCTGACTCGAACGGCTTGATCGTCAGTGTGGAGCGTAACGACACAGACCAGTTATTGCTGACCGATCGGGATGGATGCTGGCCCCGTGCACTGACCGTAGACTCTGTCGGTGATCACTGGGACCCACGCCCTTCCCCCAATGGAAATTTTGTCCTTTTCAACCTGCGCCGCTTCGACGACCTGAACCGACTCGATATCGTTTTGCTTGAAGTGGCAACAGGCAGGCAAACCACCTTATACGGCAAGCCATCCACACGCGCCATGTCTGCAAAGTGGTCACCCGATGGCAGGTGGATCTCGTTCATTTCACAAGAGACAGGGCGCGAGGAGCTATTTCTCATCAAACCCGATGGGGAAGGCTTGCACCAACTCACCAGGGCTGGGCAGGATATTTTTCAGTATGAATGGTCTCCATCTGGAAAACAGATGTTGGTGGTGGTGAACAAAGGAGGTTCATTCGAGTTAATTCTTCTTGAAGTTGAATCTGGATTAATGTCAACCCTGCGCAATGACACCGGTGTCCACTCGAATCCAAATTGGGCAAAGGATGAGTCTTACATTACCTTCGAATTTGAAGGACCCGCCACCCCGCCTGATCTCTACCGCATGGAACTACCCGGCAAAAAAGTGACGCAACTGACATTTTCCAACCCGCCTGCCTTGCAAAAAAACAAAATGGTTATTCCTGAAACAGTTTCATATAAAAGTTATGATGGGCTCGAGATCCCGGCATTTTTATATCGGCCTGAAAGATCAAACGGCGCCGCCATCGTGTACCCGCACGGCGGACCCAGGGACCAATATGGATTCTTTTGGGATGAATTGGCACAATATTTCACGGCGAAGGGCTACACCTATCTCGCGCCAAACTATCGCGGTTCCACAGGATATGGTCAGGAATTTGAGCGTGCCAACTATAACAACTGGGGGGTCGGTGATACAGAGGATTGCCTGCACGCTGCCAAATATCTGCGGTCTTTCAAAGAGATCAAACCTGACCGAATTGGCATAGCAGGTGGAAGTTATGGCGGCTACATGACCATAGCCTGCCTCTCGCGCGATCCCGAATATTTATTTGCCTGTGGTGTGGCAAAGTATGGTGACTCAAATCTGGTCAGTTCCTGGGCTCAGTGTGAAAAGCGCCTGCGGCTATATACCGAGATATTCCTCGGTCACCCTGCGGATAACCTCGGGTTCTACCTGAAGGGTTCTCCCATCACAGATGCCAAAAACATCCAAAAGCCTGTGCTAATTTTGCATGGCTTGCTTGATACGGTTGTCCCGCCCGAAGCCAGTGAAGAATGGGTCGAGGCCTTGCGCCGGGAAGGAAAATCTTTCGAGTACAAGACCTACGACGATGAACCACATGGCTTCCTGCGCAGGGAAAACCTTTACGATGTATACGAGCGCATGGAGCGGTTTCTTGATTGGTATCTTCTTCCAAAGTAGAAAAGAGCAAAAATGGATACAGATAAATTGTCTGCACGAAAATCGATATGTTTCCCCTTTGATGAATTGACCTGGGATGTGGTTGCGGCTTTGCCGCGCGATACCCCGCTTGTCCTGCCGCTTGGAACTGGCTACGATTTTAATTTGCTCGCTGACCAGTTGGGAAATCCTGCCAGGATCGGACTTTTGCCGCCCTTCCCCTTCGGCTGGCGGGGCAGCGGCCTGGAGATCCCAGAAGCGGTCTTCATTCCTTATATCGTAAATCTACTCGACAGCCTGCGCGATGACGGGTTTACCCGGGTGTTCTGCCTCACGCCGCAAGGCTTCGACCCGCAGTCATCTCAACGATACTTGCTAAATGTCGAAAGATTATCGCAGCCACACCCCTCAAGTTATGCACCGACTACATTCCTGCCGCCCGATTCCGAGCGCGGCAAGGTGATTTTGATCCCCATTGGTCATACAGAGCAGCATGGGTTCCATCTCCCGCTTCTGGTGGATACAGTCATTATCGATTCCATCGCCCGTGGGACTGCCTCAAAAACGCCTACACGCAGCTGGTCGCTGCCCGTTACCCCCTACGGGGTCAGCACCCATCGCTCATCTTTTGCAGCAACCTTCAACGCTGGCGGACGTGCATTCGAGGATTTTTGGGGCGCTGTCATTGATGTTCTTTCAGCGCGTGGATTTGACCGCTTCTATCTAATGAGCGGGCATGGTGGCAATACCTCATTTCTGGTGAATGTCGTCAAATATGCGGGGGAACGCCACCGCCGGATCTTCTGTGCGACTGCCTTTTTGCACACCTCAGGTTCCATCGGCGCGGCTGCGTTGGATAAATATCGCACTTCGAAGATCGGCGGCATGGGGCACGCAGGCGAACTTGAAACCTCATACATGCTCCACCTTCGCCCGGACCTTTGCCAAATGGAACGGGTTGTGGATGAAACCGACTTCATCGCCACCCCCGATTACTATATGGACTGGATCGAAGGTGGCTCACTGGTTGCCAATCCCCCCTGGGATGACGACTCAAAAACAGGCGCATACGGCGCGGGAAGCCAAGCCACGGCGGAGAAAGGGCGCTTATGGTTGGAGGCTGCCATCGCAGAGAAGATTGACCACGTGGAACAGATCCACGAACAACAGGAGCGGCGTGAGAAAAGGCGGAATGAGGGTTATGGATTGTGGGGTAAGTTTCAGGGACAATAGGAAGACGTCAGAAAAGAGAGCGGCCCCACAAGCCCGCTCTCTTTTTTTCACTTTGAATAATTGGAGATAAACTCCTCCCCTTTTCCGATGAATTCATCATGATCATCGGGCGCGGGAGCGGAAGAGAGCAAGTCTTGTGTCTTTTCCCGCAGAACCTGGCGGGCGGTTGGCGCGCCGAGCTCCTGCCATTTTTCCATGCTGTAGTGCGGATATATGCTGCTGACGTAGTATCCATTCTTATAATTTCGCCTGGTGGATGGCTGGCTGAGGAAATTCCCGCCTGCGCCCACTTTGGCAATTTCACCCAAAACAGAGCTGGCATCATCCAATTGAAATCCGTCCCGGATCCTCAAAGCCTGGTCAATGATCTCGTGGACATGAACGATCGTTGTCGGTGAGATCGACTTCGAGGTGAGGGAATCTCCCACGAAGGGCGCCAGATGACCGTGTGAAAGGAGGAGCGCGAGGGTATTCATCCAATAGGTGTCAGCAGAGATCAGATCCATGCCCCAGCCTGTACCGCTGCCGGAAGTGGCGCAATGCGGAACACCGTAATAATTCATCATCTCGGAGCAGGCAACACTAATAAGAATGCTTTGCGGGTCATAAAAATTGGTTACAGTACGCATGTCAAAATAAACGGGCAGCATGCCGAGCAAAATGGGCGCGCCTTTTTTGATGGTCTGACTGATAACAAGCCCCGCGAGTAATTCAGCCATGAGGAGCGTGAGTGTCCCCGCCGGCGTGAGCGGAGTGGATGCGCCCGCCATGCTGTAATTCGAGAAGATGATCGGCAGTCCGCGCTCGATGGAGATTTTCATTTTATCCACTGTGCCGGCGTTCATCACCAGTGGACTGACAGGATTAAAGTAGGGAATGATGAATGGCTTGCTGCCCAGGTCGCCATGCAGCATCTCGAACATTTTCAACACGTCGGGAAATTTATTTTCGTCTGACACAAGCAGGACGAGCGGCTTGGTGGTGTTGGAAATATGTTCAAGCGAGCCGTAAAGGTCAGTCAGATATTCTGGTACGTCACGGACAATGCCCACCGTGGAGATCACATCATAATGTTTCAGGTTGGATCCCAAACGCACAAGGTCCTGAAAATTTTTGCGTTTAAAGATGTCAAGTTTTTCATCAACAGGGTTTTGATAGAACAGGGCAGTCACCCCCACTCCAAAGCGCAAGCGCTCGTCACCCAGTTTGAATTTATATTCACCGCGGCGGTCAAACACGTCGATCGTTTTTGGCGCAGATTTAATTGCTTCTTCCACGACCTCGGCAGGGAATTTAAGCATGCGGTCCTGTGATTTCAAGCCCAGTTTGTATTCAAGCAGCTGCAAAATGGACGGCGAATCCACACGCACACCGGTCTCGCTCAATACGCGCAAAACATTCCTGTGCGCCTCCTGTATCTGTTCCTCGGTCATCATCGTCAATCGCGGAAGGACATTATTCATGGGTGCGGTCTCCTGGGATGATTCTACAAGAAAAGGCATTCCCTGACCATGGACAGTCAGGGAATGCCTTTTTGTTTTTATATCCTGAATATCCAGGATATTTATGCTGTTGCCATGCTCAGTTCCTGCCTTATAACGGGGCAGGAAAATCCTTTGGACCAAAAATCGCCCATCAATTCAACCAGCGTTTTGTAATGCAAAAGGTCTACTTTTGTCCTTTCCAGATCAGCCGATCTTCGGGCCTTTCGGCATCGAGGTATCTCGGATCAACGTCCTTGACCAATTTGTGACCATGGGAAGTCCACAAATTCATGGCGAGTCTGCGGGCATCACACTGCACTCCCTGCGCCCCAAAATACTGGCAGATCCGTGTTACATCACGCAAAAAGATGACCCACGATGCGGGGTTTGCCGCTGGCAGCACGACCTGCGGAAAGTCGATCAAGGTGATCCTTCCATTCCAGTATAGGATGTTGTAAGCGGACAAGTCTCCGTGAATACGGTTATGCTTGAGCATCAGATCAATATTGCGGACAACACGCTCATAAAGGCGGGCGGCTTCGTCCGGGTCAAGGTTCACTGCATTAAGGACCGGCGCTGCATTCGACATATCACCGATATAGTCCATGAGAATGGCATTCTTTTCCATCGCATACGGCCTGGGCACGTCTGCGCCCGCTTCATACAGGATCTCAAGCGTCGTAAATTCGTAGGCGATCCACGACTGGTGCCTGACTTCCTCGCCAAATGCCGTGCGTTTCTGCATGGCATGAAGCGCGCCATCATCCACAATGACGTTGCCGTTCTCATCCAGATCTTCGCGGCCTGTACGATATTGCTGGTCGTTCTTGAGGTTGCGCAGCATGCGCGGACGATAGATCTTCGCCGCCAGCAGCGGCGTTTCCACAGCCACCCCTGGTGTGCACAGGTATACCGAAGCCTCCTTGCCGCCTTTCACCTTGCGCAGCACATCCGTGATCCACTTGTGCTCAGCGATCTCGACCAGCGAATCCAACAGCCAGGCTTCCTCAAATCGGGCTGCTTTATAGGTAAATTGAAATTCCCGTGAAATCTCCTGGGCGCGGACAAATAGCTTTGCATCCATTTCACGCCTTTTCGATTCCCGTTTTTGGTAGGTACGATCTGAAAGAGACGAGGACTCTTCAATGTCAGATTCATCGAGTTCTTCATAGAACTCAAGAAGTTGATTCTTGCTCATAAAGGGTTCACCATTGGAGCGTCCCGAAGACGGTATCCATGAAAATTGACATGCGGGTACCACCTCCGGAACGGAATATTTTAATTGGAGAAAATTTCTTCTGCGCCGATCTGGCGCAATATGCCGTTGAAGTCGATCATTTCAAGACCGACTATTTTGCTGTCTTCGAGATGGCAAACCGCGAATCCATTTTGACTGGGCTGAACATCCGATAACGAAGGCTTGTGCCAATGCACCATCACCGTACAGCCTTCCGCGATCACGGCGCTGACGATGAATGACCCCGCCTCGAAGAAGGCGAAACGCCTCACGAGGTCGCTTATTTCGGGTGCGAACAGCTCGTCTATCAAATCGGCTCTGCCATCCAGCAGGACTTCTTCAAAATAACGGCGGACAATGAGTTTGTTTTGGTTTGTTTGCATGATGTTTCTCGTTTTTTGGTCATGTGGCTGATTAAAAATAAAACCACAGGCGAATCGCTCCCTGCGGTTTGGGCAAAAAAATACCGCAGGCTTTGCGCCTGCGGTTGGATGCTGTGGAAATCGGAGACAACCGTAAAGGTTAGCCCTGCATAACACCAACAGGAGGCGCGCTAAATACGAATTGGGTTGAGATAGTGGGTATCATTTGATCGTGCCTCCTTTCATAAAAGATTAATGTTTAACGGCAATATTTTATTTTACTCGCCCTGAATTGTCAAGGATTTTTAGATTGTAACCCATGCTTATTAAGTCCTATTTGGAGCTTGGGGATGGATGTATTTGAATTCCCTGACATTGGATATTAAAAAATTGCGATTCTTCGACCGGCCGTCTGCCAGCAAGGTGATGGTTCACGCCTTCAGGAAAACTTCCCGGCCTACTCCGGAAGGGGTTCTGCCACTCTTGAGAAGCAGGGTGAACACCCTGCATATTGCGTGTTTGCAGGCAGGGAGACTGCCTAAAAACAGTCTTATCGTTTACCCAAACCTATCCTCCAGATGGATGTTCTCAGCCCCGTTTTCTGATATTCTGACAACGGAGTACCTATAAAAATTTAATGGAGGAACCAATGAACAACATTTATCACTGGCAGAACGAAGCAATGGTGAACTTGGAAATGGAGAATTTCAAACGTGAGATCGAATCTATCCGCTTACTGCGTGATGCAGGTCTTTCCAACCCGGGCTGGCTCGAGCGCACGATCATCTCTCTTGGCAACAGGCTTGTGAAATTAGGGGAGCACTTGCGCAAGGAGTACACAGCGCCCACCCAGGCTTATCAATCCACCAGCAGTAAATTTGCTGCATAACCAAAAGACATCAGGGTTTCCATTTGTTCTGAATGAAAACCCTGGTGCTTTTATAAACATTCACAACCCCAGTCAGTAAAGAGGTACTGGGGTATGCTCATTTGGGGACAATGGATCAAGTCATTAATTTCCTGCATAAACTGGAACCTACCATATTATCGAGTCCCATCGCATTAACATCCAGACGTCACAATATGGATAAGGATGCGTCTGCCTGATCATCGAACAGGGGATATTGGCGTTATACTACAACAGGAAATTGACATGACAGGCAGCCCCGACTCCCCCCTCTCACTTCTCCCCGACCCGGCCTCAAAGCGAATAGCACTGCGGGTAAGTGCTCCTGCCGAACGCGCATTACGTCAGGGACATCCCTGGATATTCGATCAGGCAATCACCACCCAAAGTCACGCAGGTGCACCCGGGGATCTTGCCGTCATATTTGACAATAAACGCCAATTTCTGGCGATCGGCTTATATGACCCGACATCATCCATTCGTGTGCGCATCCTCCAGCACCATCAACCCGCAATCATTAACTCAGCCTGGTTCCATGCAAAATTATTAGCGGCCAGCCAGATCCGCAGTTCCCTCTTACAGCAGGAGACGAATGGGTACCGGTTGGTGCATGGTGAAAACGATGGACTGCCCGGCATGGTGATCGATCGCTATGCCGAAACCCTTGTCTTGAAAATTTACAGTCCAGGTTGGGTCCCCCATCTTAAGGAATTCACCTCAACACTCCTGCAAACCGTTCCGTGCGAACGGGTGATATTACGCATGAGCCGTTCGCTGATAAAACAACCTGAATTTCTACATGGCCTTGAGGACGGAATGACTCTCGCGGGGCAGCCTGCGGCGGGGCTGATCCTGTTCAGGGAAAATGGACTCACCTTCGAGTGCGATCCCGTCCACGGACAGAAAACCGGTTTCTTCCTTGACCAGCGCGAGAATCGGGCACGGGTTGAAAGGCTTTCCAATGAAAGATCCGTGTTGAATGTATTTGCCTACACAGGCGGGTTTTCAGTGTACGCCGCCCGCGGAGGAGCAAAACAGGTTGTCAGCGTGGATCTCAGTGCGCCTGCCCTGCAGGCGGCCATTCATAATTTCTCACACAATCAACATATCCCTGCGGTGAGATCTGCCCACCATGAGATCATTGCCGAGGACGCATTTGATGTCCTTGCCCGCCTGGGATCCCAAAAGCAATGGTTCGATGTCGTTATCATTGACCCGCCCATGTTTGCCCGGAACCAAAATCAGATTGCTGCCGGACTCTCTGCCTACAAAAAACTGACCCACCTCGGGCTGGGCGTTCTGCGCCCAGGGGGAACTTTGGTGCAGGCATCCTGCTCCAGCCGCATCAACGCGGAAACTTTTTATGATGCTGTCCACCGGTCAGCCGGGGAATCCAACCGCCATTTGATTGAGATCGAACGCACCAGCCATGCCATTGACCATCCCATCGGATTCGACGAAGGGGCGTACCTCAAGTGTCTTTTCGCCACTGCCTCATAAGATCATTTCCAATCCTGGAAATGATCTGTTGGGTTTTCTGATCAATAATGGATCGTGTAAACAAAAATTTTCTGAGGCCTGCACGTGTCGGAAATTTAGCAATACGTGCCTTTTCCCCATAAGTTCCTTTTACTGCTTGACATACCTGTCAAAAAACTGGCTGGAGCGCTGCATAAATGCGAACCATTCGTCATCACGGAAGGAATGTTCCTCACCGGTGTGAGCAAAGAGTTGTGCATCCTTTCCCGCTTTTATAAAACCTTCGTACATTTTCTTTGACCACTCGGGCGGGGTACCTGCGGAAGTCTTGCCGTCTTCGGTGCCATACACAATTTGAACCGGCGCACTCACAAAGTCAAAATGATGAAGTGGGGAGACCGCCTCCAGCATATCCGGATCGGTTACTGCGTCAAAGTAGGCGGTGGTCAGGTCATCAGGCAAAGTCAGGGGGAGGATATCGGAAGAATTACAACCGTATGCAGCCTCGCCCTCGAGCACATCACCCAGACAGCCGGGGCCCCAGCGTTCAATGATATCGGCAAAATCCGCGCTGACCGGTGAATATAAAACAGCCGCCCGAACGCGGGTATCCACTGTTAACACCTTGAGGGTCGCGCCGCCTCCCATGCTGTGTCCCCACATGCCAATGCGTTCCACATCCGCTTCGGGCAGGGATGGGAGCGCATTCATTAGATTAATAACATCAATGGCAAGGCCCGAATAGAATAAACTCTCCCCCGTTTCTGCATCTGCCCAACTGCGATAATTGGACGAGACTGTGAGATAGCCGCGCCGATTAAGAAATTCCGCTGCCCGGTCTGTGCCATCCCCCGGGGAATAGATCGTGCGCGAAAAGAATCCATGATTCATAACGATGACAGGATACGGCGGCTTGCCGATCGTAGGAACCTGTAAAACCCCTGTGATCACCAACCCATCACTTGGGTATTCGATCAGGGAGCGGGTGAAAAATTCATTCTCCAATACTTTCTCACGAATGGTGATCTTTCCGCTATGGAAATTATGCTTGCGCAAGCCTTCAATGGTATACGGATAAATGGCCTGCCCGGGCGTGCGTGTTGCGGTTGGCGTCGGCGTGAACATGGGCGTGGGCGTGTCAGCAATGATGACCACACTCAATGTGGAGTTTGGAACTGCGGCCGGCAGCGGGGAACATGCTGCAAGAAAAATTAATAGAAGAAAGGCTGATCGCTGTTTCATGCAGCAATTATAAACTCGGCGCCTTCCATTTTTTGATCACATCTGCGAATGGCGGGCGGATCTTCCTTCCGCGGAACGGATACCAGCCAATCTCACTGCGTACTGCCTGCTCTTTCAATTCGGTGGAACCCCAAAGGAGCGATGCGCCAATAGCGCCAAGCAAAGCAGAGATCCAGTGGGTGGAAATGAACATCGAACCAAGGATGGTTAGAATTCCAACGCCCATCACATAGGGCCACCACAAATAACCAAAATAACGTTCACCGCGAATCACCCAGACAAATCCCAAACCAATAATAAAAAATGTGGCAAGGCTGAGCCAGAAGCCAAAAAAATTCATTTTGCGCCTTCCTTCAGGGACGCGAGTTCTGCCGAGGAATAAGCCGCCCCGCGCGGGTCGCGGTGGAGCCAATCCATGGTCGTGGCCAGGGGATATTCTGCAAGGATCCTTGCGTGACGCGGGTTATATGGATTTGCCGGTGCGCGTCCCTTCCTGACCCGTTTTTGCTGGCGAAACAATTCGTACGCATCATAGCCCAGGGTCATGGCAAGGATCCCGCTTACCACGGAAAGAGACAGGTTTGGGGTGAAGAAAGACACAAATGCCAGCAAGGCGGCAACTGAAAGAAAAAGTAAAGTCGGCACCCATAAATTGGCCGATTCACGTTCGATCTTGCGCACCGAGACATGCCCGATCCAAACGCCAAAGAACGTGGCAAAAGCAGCGGCAAGTCCAACAACGTTAATTTCCATTTTGGCTCCAGGAATGATTTTTCTCAATTATATGCATCCAATTTACACCTGATCACACTCTCACTCAACTCTTAGTGAATTCTACATATTCTATGTATACACACTTTTGATTAACCATAAAATACACCGGGCATAAAAATAAAATTGGAGTGTATATGAAGATTGCAGTCATTGGCGGGGGTATTACCGGGTTAAGCGCCGCGTGGGAGTTACAAAAACGCGGGATCGAATACACCTTACTTGAAGCCTCAGACCGCTGGGGCGGCAAGGTCATTTCATCCAAACTTGAATTAAAGAACGGTGCGCATTTCCTGGTGGAGGGCGGACCCGATACACTCATCACCCGCAAACCCGAAGCCTGGGATCTGGCAGCTGAACTGGGGCTTCTCGATCAAGTCACCGATCCCGGCTCCGAGACCAGCGGAACCTATGTGCTGGATCAAGGTTCGCTCCATCCGATCCCTGTTTCGCCCAGCCGTTTTTTTTCCACCCCGCTGCTGACCCTGCGCGGCAAACTGCGCATGCTGGCGGAGCCGTTTCAACCCGCCCGCCGCGACGATGAAGACGAGTCACTGGCCAATTTTGTCCGCCGCAGACTGGGACAGGAAGCCCTGGATAAATTCATCGGTCCTGTCCTGGGCGGGATCTATAACACAGACCCTGAAACACAAAGCATCATGGTTTCTTCCCCCATTATGCGGGAAATGGAAAAAGACGGCGGAGGGTTGTTCATGGGGGCATTGCTGCGCGCGTTTCGTGCTCCCAAAAAGAAGACCGGAAGGCCGCGCTTCGTTTCATTCAAGAACGGCTTGCAGACCTTGACCGACGAATTGTCTCGTCAACTCACAGGGGATTTGCGGTTGAATTCGAGGGTTGAGAAGATCACCCGCGCTGGAAGCGGCTTTAATATTTTTATCACAGATGGCACAACCATTCATGCGGATGGCATCATACTGACCACCCTGGCCAACCAGACCTCTGGAATGATTCAAGAGATCTCACCAGCGGCAGTCCAAAAATTGGAGGCGATCCGCCATCAAAACATCGGCACGCTTTCATTGGTTTACCTTGATTCTGAT
The DNA here is from genome assembly GCA_020047815.1 of Anaerolinea sp. Taxonomy (GTDB): domain Bacteria; phylum Chloroflexota; class Anaerolineae; order Anaerolineales; family Villigracilaceae; genus Villigracilis. The sequence goes on along the minus strand of JAIFNG010000167.1, from coordinate 6,404 downwards.
ATCCCTTCTGAACCCGTCATCAGCGGATTGATGATCCCCCGCCGTGAAAAACGGATGATCGATGCGGTCACCTTTACCACCCGTAAAATGCCCGAACGCTCCACAGCAGGCTATTCCGTAGTGCGTATTTTTATCGGTGGCGGCGCACCCGAAATGGTCGATTTTTCCGCCCCGCAGTTGATCGAGGCTGTGCAAAAGGAGCTCGCCGGATTATTCGGGATCACCGCCGTGCCGCAGACATGGACCTCCTTCCGCTGGCAGAACGGATTCCCACAAGCCGAGGTGGGGCACTTGAAACGTGTGGATGAAATTGAAAAACTTTTGCCGCGCAGCCTGGCACTGGCTGGCAGTTCCTTTCGCGGCATTGCTGTCCCTGACTGCATCCGGCAGGGGCGTGAGGCAGCGGCGAAGTTATCTGAAACGGATGCTTTTGGGTAGATCAGTCCGGTGGGGATGGACAATGAATTATCAATTCAAGGAGTAAAAATATGAAAGTTATTCGCTATCTAAATAATGCCCGCCTTGCACTCTTTTCGATCGCCTACGGATTGAGCGGCGCGTTGATCGGCGGCACTTTGAACCGCATTATGATCGCAGAATTGGCGTTACCCGCCTCCCTCGTGGCATTCTTCTTTGCCGTTCCCCTTTTGGTCTCACCGGTGCGTGTCTGGCTCGGCTATCGCTCGGATGGATACCCCATTTTTGGCAAACGCCGTGAACCCTACATCATCTTTGGTGCGCTGGTGATCGGTTTGGGAATTGTCGCCGCATCGAACATCGCCGCACACCCTGCCAGGGTTACAGCCCTGCTCATCTTGAGCGGTTCCCTGTCATTCATGCTGTACGGACTTGGACGCAACCTGGCGCATAACACATATCAGGCACTGGTTTCTGATCGCTACACGGGAACATATCGAACCCGCGCAATCACTTTTTATGAAGTCGCAACCCTGCTTGGTTCTGTGATGGGCGCGGGCTTCATCGGCAAAGCCCTGGAATCATACGAACCCGCCAAACTGATCAGCGTTGCCACCGGTGTCGCAGTCGCCATCTTTTTGCTTGCCACCTTCGCCGCGCTCGGACAGGAATCCCGCAACCAGGTTGTCGAAGTTGCCTCGGAACAGGCGCGAAAAATGCCATTTCAAAAAGTGCTGCGTGAAGTTGTCTTTGCCGACCCTCAAGTGCGGATCCTCTTTACATTGGTTATCTTCACCTTCATCGGCACACTGGCACAGGATGCCTTGCTCGAACCCTACGGCGCGCTGGTGCTTGGCATGTCTGTCGGCGACACCACCCGTCTGACCATGTACTGGGGACTCGGCGTACTGGCATCCATGCTGATGTCGGGCTTGTTCCTGATCAAATGGCTGGGATTCATGAAACTGATGCGGACAGGGATCGTCGCCAGTATTCTGGTCTTTATCGGCTTGATCGTAACAGGGCTGATGGGCAACGTTGGCATCTTCAAAAGCCTGGTCTTCATCATGGGGCTTGGAACCGGGCTGGCTGGCGCGGGTATGTTGAGCAGTATCATTTCATTCACCACGCCGATCCGTGCCGGGATGCTAATGGGCGTGTGGGGCGTTGCAAACATGGTCGGCCATGCGGTGGGCAATCTTACAGGCGGCATTCTGGTGGACAGCGTACGCTTTGCCACTGGGAACGCCTTCCTCGCATACTCCTCCCTGTTTGCGATGGAGGCAGTCATGCTTGGTATTGCGTTATTCCTTTCCACAAAACTGAACTTGAACACCTCCCGTGCCCACACCGAGGAAATTGAAATATTGGCAGCCGTTGCCGCAGCGGATTAAAGCTGGTTTCATACAGAACGCTCTCCGGTTTATTGATCACCCGGAGAGCGTTTTTTTAACAAGTATTCAGGCAGAGGAATTAATACTCGCACACATCCTCGCGCACCCCTTGCCCAAAAATTTCCTCCGCCCTGCCGATCAATGCAATTGCCACATCTTCATCCACGATCGCCTCGCCGCACATGGGGCAAATATGCGCCGGGACATGCTTTATCAACAGTCGAAATTCATCCCGCTCAAATAGGATGGAGGTCATGCCATCAACGATCTCCGCTTTTCTGCAAATTAAGCAATTCATAAAAACCTTTCTCATCAAGACCTGGTCGATCTCCTGCAGTCCTCATGGGTTGGACCCGCTGGCCCGATCTGTGCCGACTTAAAAACCCATCAGGTTTGAGTTCTTTACTTCCGACTCCGGAAATCCTTTTTCCATTTATTGACGTCCGGCAGGTAAACCGTAACGACTGTGATCTCATCAGCTTCCAAATTCTCCGAAGTGACGATATGAAAAGGGCGTTTCCCCTGAAACCCCATGATCAATCTGCTGGGCTCAGGCATTTCATTGGAATAATCTTCGATCACATCCCCGGCTTCCAGCGCACGGCGCACTTTAGCTGGGGATATTATGCGCTCGAACATACGCTGAACCGCATGGACCCGATAAAGAATTTTAGTCATGGGGTTATTATACTTTGCAGGGATCTGGACCTGCAGCCCGCTAAGGGGAGTTTGTCCGCCAAACATTCTCCTGAAAGGATCGGAAAGACAGGCTGGGGTACAAGTTCCATGGGAAGAGCAAATTGCCTCCCTGCAATGACATTATGTGAAAGAATGTTAAAATAGCGCCCACATGATCACCAACAACACCCGACCCGAGGAACACTTTGCCCGCTTAACGCGTCTGCTTGAACTGGAAGCAGACGCCGAAAAGCTGGAGACGATTCGCTCGCTTGAAAAATTGTCACCCGCAGAGGCCGAGACATCGGGGAATAGTCTAATCAATCTTGTCATTCGCGAGGAAGACTCAGGATTGGGCGGGAAGATCCTGTTGACCTTTGGCAAGCGCAATGAAAATTTATCCCTGCCCTGGAGTCGGATCGGGTTGGGCAGTCCTGTGATCCTTACCGAGGAGGGCGGGGAGGATTCAACCGGGTGGCGCGGGATCGTCAGCCGGTTGAACAAAAGCCAGATCCAAGTGGCATTCACGCAGTGGCCTGAAACCGAGCTCGAAAGACCTGCATTCAGGCTTGACCGGTCCACCGATGAGATCTCCAGACAAAGGCAAAGATCGGCATTGGAATCCGCGCGGGTTGCAAAAGGAACGCGTCTCGCCGTTCTGCGTGATGTACTGCTTGGGCATCAACCCCCTGTCTTTGAAAAGATCGAAAATCACACGCCATTAAACCCCAAATTAAATGGGTTCCAAAATCAGGCGGTGCGGTTTGCGTTAAGTGCGGAAGATATCGCCATCATTCATGGTCCGCCGGGAACAGGCAAAACCACCACCCTGGTCGAATTGATGCGCCAGATCATCCGCAATGGGGAAAGCGTACTGGCGGTTGCCGCCAGCAATCTGGCCGTGGATAACATGTTGGAACGTTTGATCGACGCGGGCGAGAATGCCATCCGGCTTGGGCATCCCGCGCGGGTTTCACCTGCCCTGCGCGAACATACACTGGATGAACTGGCAGAGATCCATCCCGACATGCGCCTTGCCCGCAAATTGACCCGCGATGCGCACGCCCTGCGAAAACAGGCCTCCAAATATTTTCGCATTAAGCCCGACCCCGGCGTAAGACAATCGCTGCGGGAAGAGGCAAAACAATTATTGAACGAAGCGCGTCTGATCGAAGAGCAATTGTTTGAACGCATCATCAGCAATGCAAATATTGTTTGCGCCACCGCGACAGGACTGGATCACGAGATATTCAAAAAACGATCCTTTGACTGGTGCATCATGGATGAAGCCAGTCAGAGCGTGGAGCCTTCCGCATGGATCCCGATCCAATACGCAAAGCGCCTGGTTTTGGCCGGCGACCATTGCCAGCTTCCGCCCACTGTGATCTCACCCGAGGCAGCCCGCAGCGGATTCGACATCAGCCTGATGGAACGCCTGCTGCAAATTCCCGGGGTGGATATCTCGCGCCGCTTGAATGTGCAATATCGAATGCATCAGGAGATCATGAAATTTTCTTCGGATGTCTACTACGATGGTGCATTGCAGGCGGATGGATCAGTCCGCACCGCCCTGCTGGCTGACCTGCCCAATATGACTTCTTGCCCGCTGCTGGATTGCCCCATCCACTTCATTGATACCGCTGGTGCCAGCTATGATGAAGAGCAGGAACCCAAAGGCGACAGCCGCCTGAACCCGCTCGAAGCCGGCTTGGTGATCAAAAAAGTACACGAGTTGATCGATTGCGGATTATCCCCCGCGCACATCGCCGTGATCACCCCTTATTCGGCCCAGGTTAAATACCTGCGTGAAAAACTAAAAAACCTGGATCTCGAAATTGACAGCGTGGACGGTTTTCAGGGGCGTGAAAAAGAGGCTGTCATTGTCAGCCTCGTCCGTTCGAACCGCGAAGGCGAAGTGGGCTTCCTCGCCGATACACGCCGCATGAACGTCGCGTTGACCCGCGCCCGCCGCAAGCTGATCGTCATTGGCGACAGCGCCACCATCACCAGTCACGGCTTTTATCGGCGCATGTTGGAATATTTCGAGTCGATCGGGGCTTATCATTCAGTGTGGGAGGAGTGATCTGCCCTGACGGTGGTCATAACTTACCCGGGTCACGAGGAATATATCAATGCCGAAATACCCTGACATCTTTCTGGATATCCAAAAAGTCCCTGCCTATTGGCGGGGACTTTTGCATTATTGCCAGTCCTGCTATATGGGGATCGTAAAAAAGAAAGAACTGCCCACCTCTGCCTTGCTTTCAAACCAGGTCTCACCGTGGTGCAGATCAATGATATGTTCCACGATCTTCAAGCCGATCCCGAACCCGAGGCGTGTGTCATTTTTATCTTCGAGGATGGTTTCAAAAGGCTCAAAGACCAATTCCTGATCTTCCGCGGCAATGCCAATTCCCGTATCGCGCACTTCGAACAGAATGTTACCCGGCTCACGCGCAACACGCACGGTGATCGTTCCTTTTTCAGTAAACTTGAAGGCATTATGGATCAGGTTCAATAGGGCTTGTGTAAGCCGGGTTGGGTCGCCCTCAATGTCAGGCAGTCTTTCTTCGATGTCCTCTTCAAGCGTAATGGCGGGATTCATTTCCACCAGTTGCGCAGCGATGGTCATCACACTGTCGAGCATGGCATAAACATCCACTTCCTGCAGATCCAGTTCCATTCTATGGGTCACGGTTTCAGCATAATCCTGAAGATCATTCACCTGCCCGATCAACGGAGTCAGTGCCGCCTGAATATACTCAATGGGGGAATCTTTCACGCCGATGTAGTCCTCCAATTCGTCAATGCGGTACAGGGCATTCACATTCTTTTGCACCTCGGCAAGCCCGGCGCGCATATGGCTGGACATTTTATAGAGGAATTCGTTCTGTTTTTCCATGTTTGACATCTTATCTCCTGCGTATGTTTTGCCATCAGATTTGACCCGCCGTGTTTGAAATGGATCCTGGGAGGGACATGATTCGCCAACGCTTTTTTCTCGAAATAAAAATTTAGCCTGACTTGAAATCAGAAAAACCGAATTGTATAATGAATTTATCAAAGGAGGCTGATATGGCAACACCAAATCCAACACCCGATGAAACACCCAAACCCGACCCTGCTGCCGCAGAGGAAAATAAACCCAAACCCGCAGAAACAACCCCAGCCGGCATTACCACCAACAAAGCGTCCATTGAAACAGTTCGCATCAAGTATGCTTTCTACCTTGGTGTGATCGGATTGGCGATCGTGGTCATCCTGGCATTAACCCTTGCCGCACTGACCCTGCGCGGATTCAAGGATGCTCAAACTGTGGCGGTAATTGTATCGCCGTTTTTGACGGTCCTGGGTACCCTGGTCGGAGCCTTCTTTGGCTTGCAGATCGGCTCTGCCGGAACAGACCAACTCAGCCAACAGGTACAGGATGCCAATAACAGAACAGATGCGGCCAATAACCGCGCAACTGCGTTTGCGGCAGCCGCAGACCCCGCCAGGATAGATGCGGTGATTGATACGTTTAATAAACTAAGTCCGACAAAATGACCGGAGGCGAGAATGAGTTACAACATCTACAAATCTGCCAGCACAGGCACAGGGATCCTGGTCGACGATGACGGGCAGTTGTATATCATTTCCAAAAATGACAAAAAGATCTGGACCGGAAAATTGGAAGAAGTTGCCTGGCCTGATTCAAAACCTGTTGTTAACATCGACCACGTAAATCCGCTGGTGAACCTGGCTGTGAATGACAGGTCTTTTCTTGAAGATATCGGCATGGAAGCCGGCCTGATCGACGACCTTGCGAAAAATTTTGAAAAGGATTGACCTCCATCTTTTTCAGGTCCTGCTCCTAAGATCATATCCCTGATCACGGGCTTTCGTCTGTTATATTTTTACGCCACCCAAAAACAT
>JAIFNG010000126.1 GCA_020047815.1 Anaerolinea sp. | reverse complement strand
GGGGATGCCTCGGAATATATTTCTCCCGGCGGAGAATAATCGGGCGAATCACCCGGCTCCGAATCGACAAAAATAAAAATTGAACCGTCAATGTTGCGTCCCATCAAATAAAGGAACCGGTATTGCGTATCCACCCCCTGTGCAGAGATCAACAGTTGCTTGATCTGCTGGTATTGGGGAGATGCCAGGTCTGCCGGTGTGCCTGAGAGAGACTCGACATCCTCGATATTGATGGTCTTTGAGAGCAGATGCGCCTGCTTGAGCAGGTCAGCGCGAATCTCGTTCTCTGTCCGCACAGCGACCCAGCCGGAACCAATCACCCCCATGATCAATACGCATACGAACATGGCAAGGTTAAATTTTGATTTCAAAAAGGAATATTTACGATTCATTGCGTTACTCGGCCAACCGGGATACCTTACCAAAATGGCATATCATCTGCAAGTCTGCGGCAAAGAGCAGAAAATGTTTACGCCTCTACCGGTCTTCCATACCATTCTTGCGAAATGGTCTTTCATGCTCAAACTGGATCCAATTCCACCGAGGTCTCCGGCAAACCACCACAGCAGTTTTCAGGATCACTGAGAGCACCACCCCAGCCCCATCGCCCAATTCCTACGGGCAATCTTCCATCATGGACACCATATTTTTCTGCACAACCACCATTCCTGACGTTTAAATAAGTTCTCAAATAACCATCTGCCATTTTGGTTATTTTTCTCATCCATTTGTTTTGTAAAGGAAATCAAAAAAAGATATCACCAAAATATTGATATTGAGCTTTTCCTATTATCTAAATTTCCCAAAGATCCGGTACAGGTAAATAAAGCGGTTGAAGAAAAATTACTGGAACAGGTTCTGCCAGATGAGATTGGGAATTCTGCATTCCCCAAATGCAAATTATTAAAAGATTATAAACCTCACCTTGAAGGAAGGTGAGTAAAAATAATGTTAATATCTGCACAGTCCCCGAGGCAGCTTAAATCGCTTTATTGCTGGTGAAAATTTCCTGGTTGGAACCAACCCTCCAAGCGCTGGATAATGGTGAAATTTTTTTTCAGGGGGGAATTTCTTCACCTAATTGGCATTATGAAATTCCCGACTTTTGAAAAAACAGCCAGTATTTCAAGCCTGTTAACGTCATTCCACGGGTTTTATGGTAAAACTGACAAGTCCTTATGGACATTTAGTTTTAATTTTTAAGCACAAGGAAAACAAACTCCATGTATAAAATCCTACGGAAAGAAGTTTTTAGCGAAACTGTCAAACTGATGGTTCTTGAAGCGCCGCTCGTAGCCCACAAGGCAAAAGCGGGGCAATTCGTCATTGTCCGCATGGACGAAACTGGTGAACGCATTCCCCTGACAATTGCCGATTTTGATGCAGAAAAAGGGACAATCACCATCATCTTCCAGGAAGTCGGAAAATCCACCATGCAAATGGGATTGATGGAAGAAGGGGAATACTTTGAAAATGTGGTCGGTCCATTGGGACACGCCACCGAGATCAAAAATTACGGCAAAGTGATCGTTGTCGCTGGCGGTGTGGGCATTGCGCCCATCTTCCCCATTGCCCGCGCGCTAAAACAAGCCGGCAACCACGTCACGGCAATTATTGGCGCCCGGAACAAATCTCTGTTGTTTTGGGAGGACAGAATGCGCGCCGAAACCGATCATGTCATCATCTGCACCGATGATGGTTCCTACGGACGCAAAGGACTCGTCACCGAGCCGCTCAAGGAGATCCTGGAACAGAATAAAGACATTGCCCAGGTTTGGGCGATCGGCCCCTCAATCATGATGAAGTTTGCCTCCCTGACCACCAAGCCTTTCAACGTCCCCACCCTCGTCAGCCTGAACACCGTCATGGTGGACGGAACCGGCATGTGCGGTGGTTGCCGGGTGGTGATGGACTCAGGCGCAAAATTCGTCTGCGTCGACGGACCTGAATTCGACGGCCATCATGTGGATTGGGATCTGCTCCTCTCACGATTGTCATTTTTCAGAGACGAAGAAAGACAGGCCGTTGAACGCTGGAAGGAACAGGATCACAAGTGCCGGACGGATATCATGTTCGAGAACGGCATCAAGGAGGGTCAAAATGGCTAAGAAAATAATCGTTCCCTGCAAAGTAAAGATGCCTGAGCAGCCCGCCGGTGAGCGTGTTCATAATTATCAGGAAGTTCCATACGGTTACACCCCGGAAGAAGCGATGGAGGAAGCTCGTCGCTGCCTGCAGTGCGCCAGGCCAACCTGCATGGACGGCTGCCCCGTCAATGTGAACATCCCCGGTTTCCTGGCATTGGTCGCAGATGGCGACTTTCAAGGCGCGGTGGATATGATCAAACTAACCAACGCCCTGCCCGCCATTACCGGGCGCGTCTGCCCGCAGGAAGTTCAATGTGAAGGGGTGTGCGTACTCAACAAAAAATTTGAACCCGTCGGCATAGGCCGGCTGGAACGCTTTGTCGCTGATTGGGAGGCGGGACAAGGCAAGATCGCGATCCCCCAGGCACCGCCGCAAACCGGCCGGAAAGTTGCAGTCGTCGGTTCGGGTCCCGCTGGCTTAACCGCCGCGGCCGACCTGGCTCGCATGGGACATGAAGTGGATGTTTTTGAAGCCCTGCATGAACCGGGCGGCGTGCTCGTCTACGGCATTCCCGAATTCCGTCTACCCAAGGCAATTGTCAAACGCGAAGTGGATTATGTAAAAAGCCTGGGCGCCGATGTCCATCTGGATTTCATTGTCGGCAGTGTTGCGACCCTGGATGAATTGCTGGAAAAATATGACGCCATTTTATTGGGAACAGGCGCAGGGCTGCCCTGGTTTATGGGTCTGCCCGGAGAGAACCTGGGCGGGGTCTACTCTTCCAACGAATACCTCACCCGTGTAAACCTGATGAAAGCCTACCGCCCCGAGTACGATACCCCCGTTTCACGCGGCAACCGAGTTTTAACCATTGGCGGCGGCAACACCGCCATGGATGCGGCTCGCACCGCCCTGCGGCTTGGCTCAAAAGAGTCCATCATTGTTTATCGCCGATCACGTGCCGAACTCCCCGCCCGCGCTGAAGAAGTCCACCATGCAGAAGAAGAAGGCGTGCAATTCAACCTCTTGACCACGCCAGTGGCATTCCACGGGAAGGATGGGCGTGTAACTGCTTTGGAGTGTATCAAGAATGAACTGGGTGAACCCGATGCCTCTGGCCGCCGTAAACCCGTACCGATCGAAGGGTCCAACTTCTTCATCGAGGCCGATGTGATGGTCATTGCCATTGGTCAAAGTCCCAGCCCATTGATCGCCAATACCACGCCCGAACTTAAGACGATGAAAAACGGCACAGTAGCGGCGGATACGGCAACGATGAAAACCTCCAAGAAGGGCGTGTTCGCAGCTGGTGATATTATCACGGGCGGCGCAACGGTCATCCTCGCCATGGGACAGGCAAAGATCGCTGCCAGCGCCATTGATGAGTATTTGAAGACCGGCGTCTGGTAAATTAATAAATTACTGACAAAAAGAGGGGCTGTCCCAAAAAAGGACAGCCCCTCTTTTGTTGGGAACTCTGCACGCACAATGTATGCTTTACACAGTAACATCTTGCGCTGCTTGAAAGAGCTGAAAGGGCAGGTTGACTGCTGAGACAGCACTGATGGTCATGAACTCACAGATCCACAGAGGACAAAGGAAAAGGTGAAAAAGCTTCTTATCGCAAAGGGAAGCAGTTCGCAGAAGGTGAATGGTTATGCGCAAACTGCCCTTTTATGACATTGTCCAGCCTGGGATAAATGTTCGGTGGTTTGGCCTGCCTGCGATGGTTCCCCCCTTCGTTCTTTCCCCGGGGAAGGAATAATCTTCCCCATAGTAATGTATCGACTTGTTGTATCTTGTATCCCTTTTTAAAGAAAGGGATACAAGATACAACCTTAAAGTTGTACGAAAAATAGGGAAAATACAACCGGGGTACAAGATACAACCTCACGGTTCCCGGACGGTTTTCACGATATTTTGGGCAGACTGCAAATTATTTTTTTCACCGCTTTTCGTATAGTTAAATATTGGATCTGACTGGTCTTTAACGGTTTTAGTCTGTTTATCCAATAGTATACCCGCCTCATAAAATCCGTCCAGCGGACTATAATTTTAGTCGCTTGGTGAAGCATCACCTTTCGCCAACTGAGGATTGAACCGCTTGAGAAAATGTGTAATGGGTGCCCGTCTTTATAATATTACCCCGAAGATCTTTCGGGGTAATATGCAAACCTCAGAACGGCATACTTTATCTAATTATTGGAAGCGCCGGCGTCGATCCACTGGCTGATGGTCTGGATCTGTTCCGAGGTTAATTTGGGTCCGCGCTTGGGCATCTCGCCATCCGACACCAGCTGAACCAGAATGCTTTCAGCGGAATTACCTGCCAGGACCACCACCCCATCAAAGGAGCCCGCCATCAGGCTGTCGTATGTTGTCAGATCAAGACCCGCTTTTGTCTGCTTGCCGCCGTGACAATCATTGCAGCTAAGCGCGAGGATGGGCATGACATCATTTGCAAAACTAACCGTGCCAGCGGCAGGAACTTCTGTAGCAGGCATGGCTGCCTCTGTCGGTATATCCGTTTCAACAGATGCGGGAATCGCGGTCGAGGTGGAAACGACAACGGGCTGGGAATCTGCCTGGGCCGGCGCGGTGGATACAGGCGCAACATTTTGCCCTCCACAAGCAGCGATAAGGAGAGAGAGCAAAGCGAGACTAAAGATCAATTTTTTTTTCATATACCATCCTTTTCCAGTTTAATAAAGTTTTATTCGCCAACATTTATCTTCAAAAAACTTTGATGTGGATGTCTTACATTTTCTTACATGCAATTTTTTTTACAAAAGGATAGATAGTATCTGCAAGGTAAGGTATAATTATTAATAAACCACGCATAAAGCGTAAATTCATTTCAAGGCTGAGTATGTCAGGCGTATTATTACTTCCCAACGAGTATTGGTTATCCCTTCAAATCACCCCACAAGACGTCGAAAATTTACACAATGTTTTGTTTGAGCGTGAGACGCCGCTTGCGGTGCGTGACCTATGTGCAGAATTCATTGAATCACGCATCAAGATGGAACGCGCTTCCGCAGAAAAAAAGCGGAAATCCAGTGCCAGGAATTTCCTTCCAAAAGAAAAATACCAGATCGGCGATGAACTTATTTTCCCTGCACTGGACTGGCAGCACGGTTTGGTTACAGCGCTGCGTGTTGGGGTAAACCCGACAGTCCATAATTTTGATGTACTCACCGTTGAAATGGATGACCACTCTGAACGCCTGTTTGCAGCAAATCTTGAGTCGCATTTTCTGAATGAAGCTCCAATTCCAGAGCCGGAGCAGGATGAGATGAATCCGGTTCTAATTCTAAACGAGCATGGTCCTCTCATCGAAAAGAAACTGGAAGCAGCTTTTACCCAGGATGAGGGACTGGTAAAAATCGCCGGGCGCTGGTTTCCGCGCGCCTTACTGATCGATATTGGGCAGGGACAATTAAACCTCGCCGAAGCTGTTTTGGACGTTTCCGCTGGCGAACCGCTTTCCACTGAAGCGCTCATCAAGGATATAGAATTGCCTGCCGGAATAAACCCCAGGCTGGCGGAATTTTCCGTGAACTATGCCCTGCAATGTGATGACCGCTTCGATGAAGTGGGACCCGCAGGGAAAGTCTTGTGGTGTTTGCACCGTCTTGAACCGGACCATGTCAGAGAAACGCCCTTGCCCCTGCGTTACTCCGAGATCGAACATGATCGTGAGAACCTCTCTCCGGCCATGTTAAACCTCGAAGCTCAACTGGACGATGAATTAACCCCAACGAATGAAAATGATTCCCGCGAGGATATTTCATCTATCACCATTCCGCTGATCTATCCGCATTTGCGCGCAGGCACACTGCCCATCTCAGCCCGGGCGCGGAAGTTGTTCCCCACCGCCTACGAAACATCACGTGTACGCTTCACACTGGTGGATGGCAAGACCAAACAGCGCATGCCCGCCTGGGTCGTGCTAAACAAGGGCTATGTATTTGGATTGCGCGAATGGTATAAAACCCATCAATTGATCCCTGGCTCGCTTGTGCAGGTTCGGCGCGGAGAGGAACCCGGCGAAGTGATCGTGGAAGTAAAAAGCCAGCGATCCTCAAAGGATTGGGTCCGTACCGTATTGGTCGGCAAGGATGGCGGCTTTGTTTTTGCGATGTTAAAACAAGCCATCAGTGCAGAATTCAACGAGCGCATGACGATCCATGTCCCCGACTTCAAGTCACTTGACCCCGTTTGGGAAAAGAAACAATCCTTTGAAGACCTGGTACTCCTGGTTATGCGTGAACTGACTAAATCCAACCCGCAAGGCCACGTACACGCGCAGGAATTATATGCGGCGGTCAACCTTGTGCGCCGTGTGCCGCCTGCGCCAATTTTCTCCCTACTGGCAACCAGTCCCGCCTACAAGCATGTTGGCGACCTGCACTTCAGACTAAACGAGGACCTGGCATGAGCCTGCTTAAACCAACAACCAAAACACCTTTCCATATTGATTTTGACTGGTGGAAAAAGAATGAGCGGGACTGGCATGTATTTCTGCGTTCATTATTATGCGCTGAGCACCAGGAAGCCTTTACCGAGGTCGAGGAAGGCGGCATGATTGACTGGATCGACCCCAAAACCGCAGAAGTAAAAGCGGTGGACGGTATTCAACATACGCTAATGAGTCATTGCGCTTTATTACCCGAATTTTCCGATTCACATACCGCCATGGTGGAAGCAGTGTTCCGGGTTTTTCTGGCAAATGGCAATGTCCCCATGTCAGCCGATGACCTCTCGAAAAGGCTTGAAAGACCCGCTGACATTATTTTAAGAACGATCTCAGGACCGCGTGTCTATCGGGGATTGAGACCATACCAGGCAAACGTCCCAAGTCCCGATAAAGAGGATGAAGCTTAATAAATCTGCCGGGTATGATTGGGTAACCATGATGGAAGCATTCCATGAAAGAAAAAAACTCCTGTAATTTTCCTTTTTATGATCTGCTTCTTCATTTTCCAAATGCCTCTATAGCTTAACGGATAAAGCAACGGTCTTCTAAACCGTCGATCTAGGTTCGATTCCTAGTAGAGGCACCACATGATTACAGCAACAAGATGAAAGCATATTGCATTTCAAAGAAATAGCCAAACGCAGAATCTGCTTTAGACAATTAAGAATTACAGGTTTCGCGCGGATGCGTAAGTAAGGAGAAGGGATTATGCCCGCCATCATTCGCAAATCAAACACAACTCAGTTGGAAAAACGCCGCGAGATACTTCACGCGGTAAGCTGGCACGTACGCTCCAACATATGGAGTCCGCCCACAGATGTTTATGAAACGGAAAAGGAGTACGTGGCTCGTTTGGAGATAGCGGGGATGCGGGAAGATGATTTTGAAGTAATGATCGAAAACAACACCCTGCTGATCTCAGGCTCGCGCCCCGACTTTACGGAACGACGCGCCTACCAACAGATGGAAATTCGTTTCGGAAAATTCTCAACTGCGGTCAGTCTTCCTGGTCCCGTTAATATGGAACAGGCACGCGCAGAATACAAGGACGGGTTTTTAACCGTCATCATCCCCAAAGCAACATCAAACCAAATTAAGGTTGAATAAAAACATGCCCGCTGAACGTTGGCAATCTGGTATTAATGAATTCCTCCAATCCATTGGAGAAACCGACAATGAATTGATCAAAATGATCATGTCGTCGGTATATTCGCTTCCCCCAAAAAATGATGACTCCTCCACCCCGGGAGAAGAAGTGAAAAACGAAGGACAAAAGTTCCCGAGTGTGCTCCCCATTCTGCCATTACGCGGGGTTGTGGTCTACCCCAACACCGCGGTCCCGCTGACAGTCGGGCAGGCGCGCTCGATCAAACTGGTGGATGATGTGGTGGGCGGTGATAAGCTGGTTGGATTGGTTGCTGCGCTTGACCCGGAGCAGGAAACACCCGGTCCAAATGAACTATACCAGATCGGCACCATTGCCACTGTGCATCGTTTATTGCGCGCGCCGGACGGTACTGTCCGCCTCCTTGTTCAAGGGATGGAACGGTTTCGACTGGGCGAATTCACTGCAGAAGAGCCATACTTAAAAGCGCACGTTCATCTCATTCCAGAAACCGTGGAAGATGACATTGAAACCGGAGCGCTGGCTCGCAATGCCCGTGACCAGTTTCAGCAGATCACACAAATGATCCCATCCTTTCCCGATGAACTTGCAAACTCAATCACTTCGCTGGATGACCCGCTGCAGACCGTGTACACCATCGCAAATTTTCAGCGGATCGATTTGAAGGATGCACAGCAAATCCTTGAATTGGATTCTGTGTACGAAAAATTAAAAAAACTGATCGGACTGCTGGTACGTGAGGCCGAAGTCCTTCAAATTGGACAAAAGATCCAGAATGAAGCACGCGGCGAGATCGAAAAAGTTCAACGGGAATATTTCCTGCGGGAGCAGATGAAAGCCATCCAGCGTGAGTTGGGCGACAAGGATGAACAATCAGTTGAGACAGAGGAATTTCGCAAAAAGATCGAAGACGCGAAAATGCCCGAGGAAGCGTACAAACAGGCCAAACGCGAGTTGGACAGGTTGTCGCGCCTGCCCACAGCGGCGGCGGAGTATGGCGTAATCCGCACCTATCTCGACTGGCTGGTCTCGCTGCCGTGGTCCACATCAACAAAGGACAACCTTGACATATCTCACGCACGAGAGATCCTGAACAAAGATCACTTTGGGCTCGAAGATGTTAAAGACCGCATCCTCGAATTTCTTGCCATTCGCAAACTGCGTCTTGACCGCAAGGACGAAGAGAAAAAGCCCTCGGATGATCTCATCCGTCATGAGCGGGAAGGCGTGATCCTGTGCTTTGTAGGGCCTCCTGGCGTGGGCAAGACATCATTGGGACAATCCATTGCGCGGGCAATGGAACGCAAGTTCATTCGTTCCTCACTCGGCGGCGTACGTGACGAAGCCGAAATTCGCGGACACCGCCGCACCTACATTGGCTCGATGCCGGGACGCATCCTTCAATCCCTGCGCCGTGTGGATTCAAAGAACCCCGTTTTTATGCTCGATGAAGTGGATAAACTCACCTACGATTTCCACGGTGATCCCGCCTCTGCCTTGCTGGAAGTGCTCGACCCCGAACAGAATGGGGAATTTCGGGATAATTATCTCGAAGTTGCCTATGACCTGTCACAGGTATTTTTCATCACCACAGCAAATACATTGGAGACGATTCCCCGCCCCCTGCTTGACCGCATGGAATTGATCTTCCTTTCAGGGTATACCGAAAATGAAAAACTGGCAATTGCGCGCGGATATCTCATCCCTCGCCAGATCCGTGAGAACAGTTTGCATGAAGCAGAGATCTCATTCTCAGATGATGCCTTGAAGATGATCATTCGCCAGTACACACGCGAAGCGGGTGTACGCAACCTGGAGCGCAAGATCGGGGCTGTCTGCCGTAAGGTGGGCACAAAGATCGCTGAAGGCAAGATCGAAAATTCCGACATCACCCCCGAACTGTTGGATGAATATCTTGACCATCCCATCTTTTTTGGTCCGGAGGAACTCAACAAGCGCATCTCCATTCCAGGCGTAGTACCAGGGCTGGCATGGACGTCCTTCGGCGGTGACATCCTCTTTATTGAAGCCACCGCCATGCCCGGCGGACGCGGCTTTCAAATGACAGGATCCATCGGCAATGTGATGCAGGAATCAGCGCGGGCGGCTTTGTCCTATGTCCGCTCACGTGCCGCTTCATTAAAAATATCGGCTGAGTTCTTCAATAAATTTGACATTCACATGCACATCCCCTCCGGGGCTCAACCCAAGGATGGTCCATCCGCCGGGGTTACCATGGCAACCTGCCTGGTGTCATTGATCTCGGGGCGAAAAGTCAAACCGCAGATCGGAATGACCGGTGAGATCACATTAAGAGGTCAGGTTCTGGCAATTGGCGGCGTCAAGGAGAAAGTGTTGGCGGCACATCGCAACGGACTGACAACGGTTATTCTGCCAAAACGCAATGAGCAGGATATTGATGATGTACCTGAGGAAATCAGAGCCTCGATGAAATTCATCTTCGCCGAATCTGTGGAGGATGTTATTAATGCCGCGCTTGAAAAAGCAAAACCTGTAAAGAAACTGCCAAAGAAATCCGTGAAGAAAAAATCCATTACAACGAAAGCAAAGAAGAATGAAAAAGTTAAAAGTGCTGCTCGCCGAAGATGATGTGACAATGGTCGCGTTGTTGACGACCCTATTGAAGATGGAAGGATATGATGTGTCGGCAACACAGGCAGATGCCGATATCCTTGCCGCCGTGCGCCTTGAAAATCCAGATGTACTTTTAATGGACGTACATCTTTTAAACCAAAGCGGTTTGGATATTTTGGAGGCAATCCGAAAATCAGAAGACGTGCCGCTGACACGCATCGTCATGTCTTCGGGTTCAAATGTCAGGGAAGAGTGTATTAATCGCGGCGCAAACGGCTTTTTACTCAAGCCATATATGCCCAATGAATTGATCACCCTCTTGAAACAGACGATCACCTCTAATTAATGCAATGGACATCCGCGAATTTCGTTTCCCGGAAGATTACCCTGCCACATTGAATCTGTGGAAAAACATCGAAATGGGGGTCAAAGTAGGCCGCTCAGACTCACTTGAAGAAATTCAAAAAAAAATTCAACGCGATCCAGACCTTTTCCTGCTTGCAGAATCAAATAAAGAGATAATCGGCAGTGTCATCGGCGGCTACGATGGACGGCGCGGCCTGATCTATCATCTTGCAGTCCGCCAGGATTTCCGCAAATTGGGGATCGGCGACCTGTTGCTCCGTGAAGTGGAAAAAAGACTGCAGGCAAAAGGTTGTGTCAAATGTTACCTGCTGGTTGTGGCAGAAAATGAACGCGCGATCAATTTTTATGAAAACCGGGGTTGGTTCGAAATGAAGGAAGACCGCATCTTTGGCAAGGAATTCCCATGACAATTCGTTTTGGAATATTAACCCTCTCAGACCGCTCTGCAAAAGGGGAACGCGCTGATGCGTCCGGTCCCGCACTGGTGGAAATCATCCAACGGCACAACTGGTCTGTCGTCAAACAAGCGATCCTTCCCGACGATGAATCGGCCATCTGTGCCGTGCTGATCGAGTGGGCAGACGGCGGCGAAGCTGATGTCATCCTCACCACAGGCGGTACAGGCTTTAGCCAGCGAGACATCACACCTGAAGCCACACGCGCTATCATCCAGCGTGAAGCCCCCGGTCTGGCAGAAACCATGCGCGCCGAAAGTTTAAAAAAGACCCCGCATGCCATGCTTTCCCGCGCCGTTGCCGGCATCCGCGGAAGCACGCTCATCGTAAATCTGCCCGGCAGCCCCATGGGGGCAGTGGAAAATTTGCAGACAATATTACCTGTTCTCCCCCACGCCGTACAACTACTGACAAATGACCCCGAATCTGAGGCTTCGCATTAGACCGGTCATGTTTAGAACATGCCCGCAACCTAGCCATGACCTGCAACTCATTGGTATAATCCGCCCGCTAAAAAAATCAAACAAACAAGGAAAGTGCAAGCATGATTGATGTAAATGAACTACGCAAAGGTGTTACATTCGAATTGGACGGAAACCTGTTGAAAGTGCTGGACTACAGCCACAATAAAACAGGGCGCGGCAACGCCAACATTAAAATTAAAGCCCGAAACCTATTAACCGGCGCCACCATTGAACGCACCTTCAACTCCGGGTTGTCTGTACAGGATGTAAGCCTGGATTTTGCCAATGTTTCGTACCTGTATAATGATGGCGACCTGTATTACTTTATGGATAATGTGACTTTTGAACAACCAGGGATCAAAAAGGAATCCCTCGGAGATAGCTCCAAGTACTTGAAGGAAGGCATGGAAGTAAAACTTACCTTCTATAAAGGCGAGCCCATTGATGTGGAAATGCCCACCTCGGTGGATTTAAAAGTCGTTGAAGCCGACATGGCAATCCGCGGGGATACAGCCACAGGTGTCACCAAAAAAGTTACCACCGAAACCGGGATCCAGGTACAATGCCCAAATTTTGTGGTTGTCGGCGACACCATCCGCGTGGACACCCGCACAGGCGAGTATCTTACCCGCGTATAACCAAACCATGAAAACACCCGCAGGGCGTGAATGCCCGCACTTCTTTGGCGACTATTATCGTGGTCGCAATGTGGAAGAATGCCGGCTGCTAAAAATTAATGGACAGATCTGGTCGCGCGATCTATGCACAACCTGTCCTGTGCCGGATATAGCCCGCGCGAACTCATGCCAGCACATGCACCTGACAGCTGTCATCAATCGTTCCGTCTTCTCTTTCTTTCAACGGCGGGTGCAGGTAAGTGCATTTTGTGAAAAAACAAAACGCATTGTAAACGAACCACAGGTGGGCTGCGGGGAGTGCCATGATCTGCCTTTTAATTTTGAGATAAAAGAATAACCACGACTCCGGGGGAGTCAAAAATATGACACTGACACTCCTGCTCGATCTTGACGATACCCTGCTAAATACGAATATCGATTCTTTCATCCCTGCCTATTTTCAGGCATTGGCGCGGGAGCTTACACCGCACGTTGCCCCCGACCTCATGCTCCGTGCATTGGCAGCCGGTACGAAACAGATGATGAAAAGTGAGGATTTTTCACAGACCCTGGAACAGGTGTTCAACGCGGTTTTTTATCGCCAGATCGATTCTCCGAAGGATAAAATTGCAGATGCAATCGAAAATTTTTACGACAACATCTTCCCCACACTGGGCGGCGTTACAACCACCAAGCCAGAGGCAAAACCTTTTGTGGATTGGGCTCTGTCCCAGGGCTACCGCATTGCCATAGCCACGGACCCGCTTTTTCCGCGCAAAGCAACCCATCATCGATTGCGCTGGGCCGGCTTTGAACCTGAACAATTTGAACTCGTTTCATCTTTCGAACAATTTCACTTTACAAAAACACACCCTGCCTACTATGCCGAAGTGATCGGGCACATGGGTTTTCCCGATGGTCCCGTTTTGATGGTGGGAAATGACCTGGAACGGGACATCCAACCTGCAAAAAGGCTTGGGTTGGGAACTTATCATATCAGTGACGATCCCACCCCCCCACCAGGATCTGAAGCATTGAGCTGGGGCAAATTATCTGACTTGCGCCCATGGCTTGAATCCACTGATCCCGTATCCCTCATCCCGTCCTTCAAGTCAATCGATTCCATTCTGGGAATTTTATCTGCCACCCCTGCAACACTAAACGGATTGTCCCGCAAATTGGATCGGTCTGCCTGGTCACAAAAGCCCATGGCGGACGAATGGTGTCTTAAAGAAATTGTCAGCCACTTGCGCGACACCGAACGGGAAATCCATCAGATGCAAATTAAATTATTCAATGAACAGGACGAACCTTTCATCCCCCGGCCTGATACAAGCGTTTGGGCGAATCAGAGGGATTACCTGCACGAAGATTGCGCCGTGGCATTAAAGGAATTCAACGAGGCGAGGCGCAAAACGCTGAACATGCTCAAAGAGGCCACAACCGAGGTCTCGGCCTGGGATCGGAAAGCACGCCACGCCATTTTTGGTCCAACCAACTTCCTTGAGGTGATCAGCTTTATAGCTGAGCATGACAGATTACATATTCAACAAGCCTGGGATACTCTAAATAATTTATAGCGTTTTTCGCGTGTCTTCCGGGCACAGCCAGTGTTACTATATAAAACAGGGACAAGTATGCAGCTTGTCCCTGTTTTATATAGTTGGTTCGCCATGCACACCTTCACAGTCGGTAGAACCAGGCGGTTTTTTCATCAACGAGATCGGCGACCCAACGGATTGCGTAAGGGTTAAAATAATAAATCATTTCCTGAGCATGGAAAGATTCGGGAGATTTTACCGTTAGTTCCAACTCTTGATAATTTCAAGATAACCGGCTTGACCAATTTTAAGGAGAACGCGAATGAGAAAACGTGTAGTTGTAACAGGACTTGGCTGTGTAAGCCCGGTCGGGAATAATGTAAAAGACACCTGGCAGGCTCTGCTGGCAGGAAAGTCTGGTGCAGCAGCCATCACAACTTTTGACGCGAGCGCACACAAAACCAGGTTTGCAGCAGAAGTTAAGGGGTTTGATCCAATTGCCTTGTTTGGCACACGCGATGCCCGAAAAATGGACCGCTTCACCCAGTTTGCCACAGCCGCCGCCCTGGAGGCCTTGGCTGATTCTAACCTGACCATTGACGAAGCAAACCGCGACCGCGTGGGAATATTAATCGGCACTGGTATCGGCGGGATCAACACACTGATCGAGCAATACGAAGTGATGAAACAACGTGGGCCGGACCGGGTCAGCCCGTTCCTGATCCCGATGATGATCTCTGACGGTGCGGCGGGCAATATTGCCATCCGGGTTGGGGCGCGGGGACCCAATATGTCTCTTGCAACCGCCTGCGCATCCGGTACAAACGCACTGGGGGAAGCCGTGGAAATGATACGGCGCGGCGCGGCAGATGTAATGATCGCCGGTGCGTCAGAGGCAGCCATCAATGCGATCGCCATGGCAGGGATGAATGTAATGACAGCCCTCTCGACCCGGAATGATGATCCGCTAAAAGCTTCACGCCCATTTGACAAGGACCGGGATGGTTTTGTAATGGGTGAAGGAGCAGGCATTTTAATTCTTGAGTCTCTAGAGTATGCCCAATCACGCGATGCAAACATTCTGTGCGAGTTCTCAGGATATGGTACAACTGACGACGCACATCATATTTCCGCACCTGCCGAAGATGGGGCGGGTGCAGTAAATTCCATGCGGCTTGCAGTGGAAAGCGCCAGCCTTAATCTCGATGATATTGATTACATCAATGCCCATGGCACATCCACTTATTTGAACGATAAAAGTGAAACCACTGCCATCAAAACCCTGTTTGGAGCACAGGCCTATAAAATTCCCGTTTCCTCCACCAAATCCATGACGGGTCACTTGCTGGGTGCATCGGGCGCATTGGAAGCGGTGATCTGCTCCCTGGTCATCAGAGAAAATATTTTGCCGCCCACCATGAACTACGAAACACCCGATCCCATATGTGACCTGGATTATGTTCCCAACCAGCCACGGAATGCCAAACCGAGACATGTCATGTCAAACTCGTTTGGTTTTGGCGGACATAATGCGACATTGATATTGAGCCGCTTCAACAAATAAAGGAGAAGCAATGCCATTCGCGCACATTACGGGCTGGGGTATGTACGTCCCAGAGCCGATACTTACCAACGACGATATATCCAAACTTGTAGACACCAATGATGAATGGATCCGTGAACGCACGGGAATTCGAGAGCGACATATTGCCCGCGAAACCGACTTCCCGTCCACGATGGGTGTGGAAGCGGCGATCCGAGCATTAAAGGTTGCGAACCTTGCCCCGACTGAGTTGGATCTGATCATCTGCACGGCGTCTTCGCCTGAATATATATTTCCTGCAACAGCCTGTATTATTCAGGACCAGATTGGAGCCACCAAAGCCGGCGCATTTGATCTGCAAGCCGCCTGTACCGGCTTTATCTTTGCAGCCAATATGGGGGCGCAAGCCATTCGCAGTGGTTCCGTAAAAAATGTGCTCATCGTCGGAACCGAAGTCCTTTCCCGCTTTGTCAATTGGAAGGACAGAAACACCTGCATCCTGTTCGGTGATGGCGCGGGTGCCTTCGTTTTACAGGCAAGCGACCAACCCGGCGGCGTGGTTTCTGCAGTAATGCACTCAGACGGTTCCGGCGCAAATTCTTTAATTATCCCCGCCGGCGGTGCGCATCATCCGGCCACGGAAGCCACTCTGCGTGAAGCCAGCCACTTTATCCAGATGGATGGGAAGGAAGTTTTCCGATTCGCCACACGGGTCATGGGACGCGCTGTAACCGAAGCCCTGGAAAAGTTGAATATGACCACCGATGATATCCAATGGATCGTTCCACACCAGGCCAATTATCGGATCATTGAAGCTGCCGCCAGATTCCTGAAAATGCCGTTGGATAAATTTGTAATCAATGTGGAGCGTTACGGCAACACGTCCACCGCCTCCATCCCGATCGCAACCATTGAAGCCATACAAAAAGGACAGATCAAACCCAAGGATAAAATCGCTTTCGTTGGCTTTGGTGGAGGTCTGACCTGGGGCGCGATGATCGTTGAATGGACAGGTCCGCTACCCGCCAAGAAACATGTCCACCCCGAACAGTATCGCCTGTTTGCCAGATTGCGCTCCTTTGTTCGCCGTGCCATTCGCTTTATTGAAGGGCTTCTGTCACGCAAGGAAGTTTAGCCACTTTTTTTTCAATTGTGGTAGGATAAAGGTCGAATTTCAAATAAGGAGTATTTTATGCTAGGACTACCACGTGGTGCAGAATGGATCGTCATTCTCGTTATAGTAATTCTCTTGTTTGGACCTGGGCGCATTGGCAAGATCGCCGGGGAGCTTGGACGCAGTATCAAGAACTTCCGTGAGGGATTAGGCACCAAGGAAGAACAGCCCGAACAATCTGACAGTTCGGAAGAGAAGAAATAGTATTTGAAGTAGTACTTAATGAAAAAGGTCACCTGCAAGTGACCTTTTTCATTTTACAGATAAGTCATCAGTAAAACCCAAACCTGGCATATCTTCACCTTCGCCTTGCACAAATTCCTTTTACGCCACCTTATTTATTATACGTTTTATAACTTCCGCCACGCCACCTGATGAGGTTTTTAAGATTTCAAAAGCCATTTCGACAATATCAGGCGACATCCGTTTCAGGTTGCGAAAACGCCGCTCTATAAAATTCTCATCGGGCTTAAGCTCTTCAAGTGCTTTCTGAATTTCCTGAAGTTGTTCCTTTGCATCCTGTTTTTTTCCTGCTTGAAGCTTTGGATGCCTGTCTACATAGTTGTAAATAGTTTGAAAAAGCGACGAAATATTAACATCCTGATCGGAAACCGCCTGATGGTCAGTCGTCCCAATATTGCTTCCCTGAAAACCTCCGCCAACAGCAGGATGTCCATCACCTGTCCTTAATCCGCCTTTTCTTCTGTTCATTTTCTTTACCATAATGATACCTCCAATTCCATTTCTTCAACACTTCACGTCTGCCCAATTACGCACTCTTCCATACAATCATAAATTAATAAACCAAGGCATCTTTTATAATAATGCGTACCATGCGTGTTTTCACTCATCATAACAGCAATAAGGCTATTCTGATCTGCCAGCTCAAGTTATATTTGAATGAATTCTGTAAACAGGCGGAGGCAACCACAAGAAACCGTGAAAGGCCCGCCGATATTTGAAAACTACTTCGTGCTGGGCAGAGATGTCTTTTGGAAATCGCGCTCGCAGCCTTCCCGGTTTATGGATATTCAACCTGCCTCATTTCAGGATGACAAGAAAAATGAAGTACCATGTCAATCATAAAGGAGCAACCGTATGACCACAGTTATTCTACATGCCAACCAATTAATGCTGCTTAACGTGAATAACGATATTATTTCAAACGGAGCAGTCCTGGTCGGTTCAGACGGCAGAATTCAATGTGTAGGGAAAGCAGACGAAGTCATCGCCGCCTACCCCGGGGTCGGAGTAAAGCGGCTGGAGAATCGACTACTGATGCCAGGGTTGGTCAATACCCATGCGCACTCCGGCTTGCTGCGCGGCACAGCAGAGGGTCTGCCCGTCTGGGAATGGCTTCAACAATACATTGATCCAATGCACCGCGTAATCAATCCACGTGAGGCTGAGATCGCATCCTTCCTTTGTTATGCCGAAGCGATGCTCTCCGGGACAACCACCATTGTGGATATGTGGCGGCATATGGAGGGCAGTGCAAACGCGGCAGCACAATTGGGAATCCGCGCGCTCCTTGTGCCATACGTGGCTGAACACCCCGATCATGATTATTTCGAAACGCTCAAAACAAACGAAGCGTTGATCAAAAAATGGCACGGCGGCGCCAATGGCAGGGTTCAGGTTTGGGTGGGTCTTGAGCATATGTTCTACGCCACATCCGATGCCTGGAAACGCGCAATCGACATGAGCAGACATTATCAAGTCGGCTTTCACACTCACAGCAACGAAAGCAAATTCGATGTGGAGGAAACCCGGCGACGCTACAACATGCGTCCCATCGAAGCACTTGAATCCTTTGGCTTGCTGGATGCGCCCCACACCCTGCTTGCACATTGTGTCTGGCTCTCAGACCACGAGATCGAGCTGCTGGCGGAACGTCAGGTCGGTATCGCCCATAATCCGATCAGCAACATGAAACTTGCCAGCGGGGCGGCGCGGGTTGTGGACCTTCTTGCCAGCGGCCTCGCGGTGGGTCTCGGGACTGATGGGGAAAAGGAAAATAATAACCTGGACATGTTCGAGGAAATGAAGACATCCTCCCTGCTGGCAAAAATTTCACGGATGGATGCATCCGCACTCGATGCCTGGTCGGTCTGTCGAATGGCAACGATCACAGGTGCACGCGCTCTGGGAATGGAGACTGAGATCGGTTCCATTGAAATTGGAAAGCAGGCAGATTTGATTGCGGTCCGCACCGATACGCCGCGTATGACCCCTTTACTTACCGGCTCCGACGGAAACCTGCACCACAATCTTGTTCACGCTGTTCAAGGCGGGGATGTGGATATGACCATGGTTGCAGGCAGGATCGTTGTGGATGGAGGCGAGCTCCTTACCGCCGATCTCCACGAGCTGATCTCTGATGCCAATCAGGCGGTTCCTGATCTATTCCGCAGGCGGGCAGAATGGCTCTCCACCCATAGACCGATCAATGCATTGGACCAGGATAACTCCGGGTAGGACATCTGCACGATATACTGTCCAAAACCAACAACTATAATCGGTCAAAATATTTTCATGGAGGCCGCAAATGTCGTCATTTGAAGAACAGGAAATTGCGTTACTCAGGCAACGCATCGTCAGGCTCGAAACGCAGGTCGAATATCTTTATAAACATTTTTCTCTAACCATCTCCGAAAATTCCAGTGAGGGTGATGATCCACAAATCATTACAGCCCTGAGAGCTGGCAACATGCTCGAAGCCATCAAGCTCTTTCGCGAAAAAACGGGTTTAAGTCTGGCGGCTGCCAAATCAGCAGTGGAGGATATCAAGAAAAAGCGGGGGATATAGGTTTTCCTTGCGGTACAATTGCGGACATGATAGAGCTATCCAACCTCACCTATTACCCCATCAAAGCCTGCCGCGGGTTTGATGTTACTGAATCGCGCGTTGAGCGAATGGGGCTTGCCAACGACCGCCGCATGATGGTAGTCACACCCAAAGGTGAGTTTGTCACCCAACGCGAAAACGCAAGCCTTGCACTTATCACCCCGACCTTGAAGGGTGGTTCAGTAACTCTTTCCGCGCCAAAATTTAATTCGCTGCAATTTGAGATTCGAAAGGCGGGACCGTCCACCCCTGTAAATATTTGGAAAAGCACAGATGTTGGCGCCATTGATCAGGGCGATGAACCCGCAAACTGGCTTTCGGAGTGGCTCGGCAATCCGGTGCGGCTGGTGCATGTGGACCCGCACTTCAAGCGCAAACTGAACCCTGACTATGCTGTGAGTGACGAAGACCACACGGGCTTTGCAGACGGTTACCCTATTCTGGTCATTTCGGAAGAGTCGCTGTCGGACTTGAATTCAAGGCTTGATTTCAAACTCCCCATGGATCGATTCCGCCCGAACATGGTGGTAAAGGGATGTCAGCCATTTGCCGAGGATGCCTGGAAACGGATACGCATTGGCGGAATTGAAATCGCGCTTGTCAAGCCCTGTCCGCGTTGTGTGGTAACCATGATCGATAAGGATACCCTTGAAAAAAACAAGGAACCCCTCAAAACATTGAGCAAATATCGAATGCAGGAGGGCGGTGTGATGTTCGGTATGAATGCCATACCGCTCGGCGAGGGGAATATCAAAATTGGCATGAACGTGGAAGTTGTGGAATAAATCTTCGCTTGAGTAGAACCATGCGCATTGCACAGCAAAGCAGAATAAACGGATGTGCAAATAATTAAGCGTTCATTCCCCCAATGCTTCGGCTACGTTCGAACCCTGGATCCTCTCACTTCGCCTGGTACAAAGGAAACTAGCAAAATGGGCAGTTTTTCACGAAGAGACTTTTTAAAAATCAGCAGCATCACCCTGCTTGGAATTTCAGCGAGCAAATTCATCCCTGCGCAGGAAGATGAGCCCTATTTCACAGCGCCTTTGATCTGGAACGGCAGCCGAAAACTCAAACGCATGGCGTTCACCTATGACGATTGTTATTTGCTGAACAAAATGCAGGACCTGGAAGTTTTACTAAATGAATATCCTGAGTTTAAAGTTACTTTTTTTCCCGTCGGCTCAAAATTACTAAACTTGGAAGAACAAGACCCCGGTATTTGGAAGCGGCTGGTGGAGAAGGGTCACGAGATCGGCTACCATACCTTCGACCATGTTAACCTCGGGGTCATGTCACCGGCCACCGCATTAATGGATTACGACAAATGGCATGGTGCATTGACTCAAGTACTGGGCAGAGAATATAACGTGCACTTTGTGCGTCCACCATATGACATCATCAGTTATACGATGGATGTCCTTTGCCAGGAACGGGGACTGGTCGCAACGCTCTTCTCAATTGGGGGTGGCGGCGAACCTGATATTGTCACCAGAGCCATTCAAAGAGGGAAAGGCGGCGATATTATCCAAATGCATATCCGCACACAGGATTACAATTCCAGTGTACAAGTGTACCCGTGGCTGAGAGAAAATAATTGGGAGTTGGTGACGATGAGCACTCTCTATGACGATTATTTGCGAGAGCAGGCCAACTCGATGGGGTGTGATGTGGGGACAGGAATATCCCTGACCAGGACATGCGTGGAGTGAGTGAAAACTTAAGAATTAAATATGCCCCAGGACGATCACTTCATTGGCGTGCAGTTCAAGGTTCGTGATCAAACCACAGCCCGTGAATATTTATCTGCAAATAATGCAGGCTGGCCGCCTGTATGCCAGAATAAGATCGTTTCGTCATTCTTAAAATATCCCTTGCGGATGAGGTCGATCATCCCCGCGGCGGCACGTCCAGTATAAACCGGATCAAGCAAAAGACCTTCATTGTGGGCAAATAATTTTATCGCCTCCCGTTCGCCCTCCCCAAAATTACCGTAGCCTGCCTGACAATAATCATCATTTGCCAATACATCATCGCCTGTGAATTCAATGCGCTCACCGAGGCGTTCGCTGGCCTGGGTCGCAAGGGCAGAGATATTCGCCTTGAGCCGGGCTACCGGCTCGTCAATGCTGATTCCCAACGCCTTGCCACTGAAACCAAACAACCGCTGCCCAAGCACAATTCCCGCATGTGTCCCGCCTGAAGAGGTGCCGAAGACGATCCAATCCACTTTTACATTTTGCTGCATGAATTCCTCCATGGCAAAGGTATATCCCATTGCTCCTGTAACACTGGAACCGCCATATGGCACAAGATAAGGTTTTTTTCCTGCGGCAACGGCATGATCAAAAGTCTCCTGCAAAATTCGGTCACGGTCTTTGCGGTCTGCAACGGTGATGATCTCTGCGCCAAAGAGTTGATCAAGAAGAAAGTTCGCGGAAGGTTGAGCTGGTCTTTCACCTGTCAAAACAAGGATGCAGTCAAACCCAAAGCGGGCAGCGGCGGCGGCAGTTTGACGGCAGTGGTTCGACTGGATCGCACCCGCAGAAATCAATAAATCTGCACCCTGCGCGCGGGCTTCTGCGACAAGAAATTCCAACTTGCGGGTTTTGTTTCCGCCAAAGGCAAGTCCTGTTTGGTCATCACGCTTGACAAGGATGCGCGGTCCGCCGAGGGCTTGAGTGAGCCGAGGGAGATCTTCCACCGGAGTGGGTAGATGAGCGAAATTAAAACGGGCGACTGATCTCATGGGGTCTCCTTATTTCCGTATTGAATGTACCATGGCGCATAAGTCATTTATACGCACAATATTTGTTAAGTACTTATTCCTTGTTTCGTTTTCTCTTTACCACGTAAACGCATCACATCGAGCACACGCGGCATAATATTAGTGTACAACTTATACCAAAGTTTAGCAGGTGCAAAATCATACGCACCAAGGGTGCGAATCACCTGCCCGCCCAAGCCTTCCTTGAAACGGTACACCCCCCACATCGAGTCGCTTTCGTCAAAAACCTCGGGAGCTCCCCACAGGTCGTAGATGGAACAGCCGCTTGATCTGGCACGCTTTATAGCCTCCCACTGTAGAAGATAGGTCGGCATTTTTTCACGATGGAGGTTGCTCGACATCCCATAAACATAATATGCGCGCCCTGCAAACATGAAGAGGAAGATGGCTGCAACGGGGATATTTTCAACCTCGGCAATCAAGGGAAAGGCCAAAGGTTGAGATTTGGAAGTCAAAGACTGATTTTGCATGAACAACTTCCAGACCGTCATGTAGTATTTCTCGTCGCGGATCACAAAACCATCACGGACACTGGTTTCGGCATACATTTTGTACAGCATCGGCAGGTCATTGATATCACCTACACGCACAACAACGCCCTTCCTTTCAGAAAGGCGAACATTGTAGCGGGTCTTGGGTTTCATCCGTGCCAGCATTTCTTCTTCAGAGGCAAATAAGTCAATGAGGACTGTGTTTCGAAATTGGATTTGATCTGACGAATAGAGCCATCCCTGACGTGTTAATTGCGCCTTCGCAGCCAGTCCGCTTTTATCAGCGGAATCTTCCTCCAGATCGGGGATGCCGCGCCCCTGCACAACATCAGGGTCGATCTTGAGAAAGACAGCTCCTTGCTTTTTGGCAAAGGCCTGCAGATCATTCAACGCACGATTCCGCAGAGATTCATTTGACCAATTCAACAGCGGACCTTTTGGCGCGTAGAGAATGGACAGGCGCGCGGAGAAGCCGCGGCTGAGTATCTGTTTTTTGAGAATGAGACATGCCATCTGACAGTTTTCTGGCTTCAATGACCAGTTATCCGTGGATCGGAATACATGAAATTTTCCATCATCGGTCCAGACGGCGTAGAACGGAATCCAGCCGTAGGCCGCCTTTACCTGTCCCCACTCATAAGTTTGGAGAAAATGGGGGTTGGGCAGGGTGGAAATAATTTGGTTCCAAGTGTATTGGGTGTTTTGCATGGATGGTCCAAAATCCGGGGTCATATTGTGAAATTTTTACAAATTCCGCCTTAAGTAGCTCTTATAAAACCAATATACCAGCGGATTGTAAACCCGATCCACTGCCTGCGCGACCCGTTTGAGTTGACCGCCGAAACCGCGTTTGAAGCGGTAAACACCCCAGAGGCCATCGTGGCGGGTTTCAAAGTTGGATTCGAGCGTTTCTTCGCTTTCATCGGGGACCCCCCAGAGATCATATTCTTCACAGCCCCGTGCTTTTGCCCAACGGATGGCTTCCCATTGCAAAAGATAAGTCGGCATTCGGTTACGTTCGGAATCATTGGATGCGCCATATACATACCAGGCACGTTTACCGTTTGCAAATATCATCAGAGAAGCAAGCGGTTTCCCTTCGTATTCGGCAACCAATAATTCGCATTTTCCTTTGGGATAAAACAACTGATATGCACGTTGATAATATTCTTTTGAATGGACACCGAAGTTGTCGCGTCCGCCTGTGACGGTCATCATTTCATGAAAAGCTGGAATGTCGTCCCATGCGCGGATGGTCACACCTTTTTTTTCAGCGAGACGGATGTTATAGCGGCATTTGGGTTTCATGCTGGCTAAAATTTGTTCTTCGCTATTATTAATTGAAATCACAATGGTGCGGGGAGGTTGGATGTTGTGCGGGGATACAGACCATCGGTCAGGAACCATGGACGATACCCCCTGAGACAGATCAGGCTCCATTTTCAAGAAGATGGCGTGATGCTTTTTACAAACAGAATCAACTTCATCCCAGAATAGATCACTGACGTCCATAAATTTATCGCTAAATACCGGCTTTGGCATGTATCCGAGAGATAGCCCCAAAGGGAGCCGGCGAAAGAGGATTTGGGCACCGGTATCATGGTCGAATATGATCCTGGCTGGCACCCATCCAAAATCTTTTTTTAGCTCACCCCAGTCCCCCATTTGCAATAAATGGACGTTGGGATGAGCCTTTAGAAAATGATTCCAGTCAGCGAGATCAACTTCGGGCATGGGTTAAAGATCCAGAATCAAAGGTTGAAGATCGGAGGGTTGGGATGCAGTGATGGTGGAACCCGGAATTAATCGGTCAAGGAGCTGCGTAAGGGCCGAGCGGTTTTCGGAAAGGCTTAAGTCTGTCAACTGATCAATCGCCTGAATCAAGTTCAGGCTTGACAGAGAAGAATCCTGATCGAGGCGAAAAACATCGGGGTGTGGAGTCTGTATGAGAGCAGTATCAGATTCCCAGAGCTCTTCCGTAAGTTTTTCACCGGGACGAATACCAGTAAATGTGATTTCAATATCCTTGTGCGGCTCCAGACCGGAGAGTTTAATGAGGTCCACGGCAAGGTCAAGAATACGGACAGGTTCACCCATGTTAAGCACAAAAACTTCGCCGCCACCCTGCATGGATGAGGCTTGCAAAACAAGATAAACAGCTTCGGGAATGGTCATGAAAAAACGAGCCATATCGGGATGTGTAATGGTGATGGGACCACCGTTTGCTATTTGATTTTTAAAGATCGGAATGATGCTGCCGCGCGAGCCGAGTACATTGCCAAAGCGAACCACCGTGAATGCACGATTATTTTGGTGTGCCGCATCAAGAACAATCATTTCGGCAAGGCGTTTGGTTGCACCGTAAATACTTGAAGGACGAACGGCTTTATCAGTGGAGATGAGCACAAAGCGTTCGACCCCGTGAACGAGAGCAGCCTGCACAAGATTGCGGGTGCCAAACACATTATTGGATACCGCTTCAACAGGGTTTGCTTCCATCAATGGGACATGTTTATGTGCAGCGGCGTGAAAAACGATCTGGGGTTGGTGCATTTTGAAAACCGAATCAAGCCGCTGGTCGTTGCGAATATCCGCAATGATGGGGATGAGTTTTAGAGATGGATAATTGCCTTGCAGTTCGAGCAAGATCTCAAAGATGGAGTTTTCGCCATGCCCGAGCAAAACAAGCTCGGCGGGATTACGCCGAGCAATTTGACGGCAGAGCTCACGTCCTATGGATCCGCCTGCGCCCGTGACGAGGACACGTTTGCCCTCGAGCGCCTGCCCCACTTTATCATCATTCACACGGACATGTTCGCGGCGCAACAGGTCGGTAATATCCACTTCGCGGAGACGATTGACACTGACTTTACCGCCAAGAAGTTCGTAAATTCCCGGCATGGTGCGCGAAGGGATGCCCTTGGTACGGCAGGCGTCATTAACCAAACGAATGATATTTCCGGGCGCAGAGGGAATGGCGATGATGACTTCGTCCACCTGCTGGTTGTCGAGAATGGTTGAAAGTTTATTAACCTTGCCAATCACAGAAACGCCATAAATCTGATGATTTTGTTTGGCAGGGTCATCATCGAGAAAGCCGATCGGAATGAGATTTAATTGGGATGGTCTTTGCAACTCGCGCACGACGAGCGCACCTGCATCGCCTGCTCCAATGATGAGCACACGCTTTGCCTTTCCTTCACGCGGAGCATTGGATTGCTCTGCAAGAATACGCAAGGCGAAACGTGAGCCACCAATGAGGACCAGCGAGAGCAGCCAATCAATGCCGAGCGCAGAACGCGGCATTCCAGGTTGAAGGATCCCCAAAGTGATCAATATAAGCATCGCCCCCGAAGTCAAGACGGAAGCCGTTGTGACGGCAACAGTGATCAGCCGCAACTCGCTTGTACTGGCGTAAATCCACAGGCGGCGATATAAACCAAAATAAAAGTAGACTGGAACCTTAATAAGCAGTGCCGCGGCGCACATCATCAACGCGGCAGGGAAATAAAATGGAAGCTGATTCACATCCAACCGCAACGCAAAACTCCCCAACACGGAGAAAATGATGAGGGCGAGGTCGCCAATTAAGACGAATCGATTGCGAACGTGATGACGGGAGGAGGACATGGGGAATTAATGAGAAAGGGAAAGATGAATAAAGTGAGAAAAAACATTGTGAAACTATTTTCCACTCACCATTTACTTTCTATTCATTCCCCCGCATCTCTTCAACAGCTTCCTTTATGCCTTCGGCGAGGGTGACCTGGGGACGGAATTCAAGGATATTTATTGCTTTTCTGGGCGTTCCAATAGAGCGGTAGATATCGCCTGCACGAGGTTCGGCATGAACGTGTTTGGGGGCATTGGGGAATATTTCGTAGAGAATATCAAGCAAATCAAGCAGACGAGTCTCGACACCCGTACAGATATTGAAGATCTGTCCAGGCGCGTCAGGGTGACGCGAGGCCAGCAGGTTGGCTTGCACCACGTCGTGCACATTTACCAGGTCACGGCTTTGTCCGCCATCGCCGAAGATAGTAATGGGTTTTTGGTCCAACATACGGCGGATAAAAATCGGTACAGCGGCAGCGTACATCGAGTCAGGCCGCTGACGGGGACCGTACACATTAAAATAGCGCAGCGCTGCAACTTCAAATCCGAATGAACGAGTATACAGTTCAGCATACATTTCATCCACACGTTTGGAAACCGCATAGGGAGACAATTGATGGAGCGGCGTGTCTTCCACGAGGGGCATGGCGGTTGAATCACCATAAACAGCAGCACTTGAGGCAATAACAACCCGCTGTACACCAGCCTTGCGT
Source organism: Anaerolinea sp. (assembly GCA_020047815.1). Lineage (GTDB taxonomy): Bacteria > Chloroflexota > Anaerolineae > Anaerolineales > Villigracilaceae > Villigracilis. The sequence goes on along the minus strand of JAIFNG010000126.1, from coordinate 10,570 downwards.
GCGGCCTCAAATAAAATGGATGTACCGGTGATGTTAACATCGAAACATTCCTGTGGTTTTTCCATGGATTCTGGAACGGAGACAAATGCCGCTTCATGAAAGACAATTCCCACACCACGCACCGCTTCGGTTACGCGGGAAATATCCCGTAAATCGCCTTCAATGATCTCAACATCGAGTCCTTTTAAATTCCCACGTTTACCAGATGAAAAGTTATCGAGAATGCGAACTTCCGCACCCTGGTTGAGCAGGGCACGAGCAATATGTGAACCAATGAAACCTGCCCCGCCTGTGATGAGATATTTCATTTTAATTTTTCTCCAAAAGTATCTGATGCAGAGTGCATTTCGAAGTTTGAAAAACTACCTGCCCGTTCTTCGTAAGACCGTGCCAATGGTACGCAAAACAATGGTGAAATCCATATTCAGGGTGCGGTGCTTAATGTAATAAAGATCATACTCAAGTTTGACCACCGTTTCTTTTACGGTAGCCACATAGCCATAATTAATTTGCGCCCAACCTGTCAGGCCAGGTTTAACCAACAGACGTGCGCGGTAAAAAGGAATTTGTTTTTGAAACTGCGCCACCAACTCAGGACGTTCAGCACGCGGACCGACAAGACTCATTTCACCCGTCAGCACGCTGATAAACTGCGGCATTTCATCCAGGCGAGTACGGCGCAAAAATTCCCCAACCCGAGTCACGCGTGGGTCATCGATCGTTGCAAGCTTCACTTCGCCGTCTTCCTCGGCATTTTGTTTCATCGATCGGAATTTATAGATCTTAAAAATGCGACCACCCTTACCCAACCGCTCCTGTGAATAAAAAACAGGAAATCCGCTCTCAACAATAATCGCAAGCGCGGAAAATGGAAGAATAAGCAGAAAAATTAATGAACCCACCAGACCCCCAACAACATCCATCAGGCGCTTGAACAACTCATACATACCGCTTATACGAACCTGGTCAACAAACGAGCGGATCACCCAGTCTGATTCAAGATGCTCCACAGGTACACGCTGGGTCATCTCTTCATACATGATGGGCATGCGTGCAATTTCGACACCCTTTTCCTGCGCGTCCAAAATGGTCTGAAAGGTCTCTCCTTTGATCTCACCGCTGATAGCTACAACAATATCCGAGACATGGTAATCTTCGACAATATCAAGCAGCTTTTTACTTTCTCCCAACACGGCAAAACCATGATAAGACTTTCCCTGTTTTTTTAAGTCATCGTCAATATATCCGATCAACAAAAATGGCGGGGGACTGATCTTACGATAAATATCCGCAAGCGAATGACCTGCCTTGCCCGCACCGACAATGATCACGCGGCGCATGAAGCCTGACGAAGTGTAGAGCCGAATATAGATACCACGCCAGATCAAAGTTAATAACGAGGCGAGCACAAGAAACGCGCCAATGCCAATACGTGGAAGTGAGTTCGGATCTTGATTGATGGTGAATATTAGTGAGTAACCCAACAACCCGACGAGCGGAGCCACTGCAATCGAACGCAGGGTTTTTCTCCAATTGGATGCGGTGTGTATCTCATAGGAATCCACCATCAATAAAAGCCAGACCAATGGGAGAAGATAAAACCAGGCCGGAGTCTTAAGATCAATAATGGCGGTGGCAACGCGCTCAGCACGATCAACATTAAAGCCCCTCTCAACCAAACGCTCGATCTCACGTGCCAGGGAAAATTGATACCAAACATACAACGCAATAAACATCGCGCCTGCCGATGCGATCAGATCACCCAGCAACAAAATAAAGCGTTGTTCGCTTGGTCTTAATCGTAGTGAAGGTCGGTAAATATCAGCCATGCTTGGTAAATAGGCCGGAAATGGCGCTCCATAAAAATCCCAGACCCCATGCCATGTGCATGGTAGAGATCGCGAGCGGAAGTCCAGGCAGAAGTGGTCCTGATTTTTTTTTGAAGGATAGTTTGATGCCAGCCAGGGTCAGTATCAAATAATAACCGAATAACTGGGCAGCCAGAAGGTAGCGTGCAAATACAACGAACAAGGATAACACAATAAGAATAAATAAGAAGAATACAAAGAGCGGCGGCAATGCCTGCCGCCAACGCAAGGTATGGGGATAACGCTTGAGCATTTTAAACTTCCAAAAACCATAGCGCCAATATTGCGCCGCCAGTTTTCCAAGTGTACTGCGGGAAAAATACACAGAACAGATTGATGGATCAAGCCAGACCGTGCCGCCCGATTCGCGCACACGAGTGTTGAACTCATAATCTTCGTTTGCCAATAGGGTTTCATCGAACATCCCAATTTTATCAATCAATGTCCGGTAAAACGAACCAAAAGGTACAGTATCCACAGCGCCCGACTTGGTATTAAGCCGATACATGGCATCACCCACACCCAGTGGATGTGCCGCTGCAAATGAAATTGATTTTGCGATCCATGTTTCTGCCCCCGGGCGAATCTCCCACACACCGCCCACATTATCACCTTTGCCTGATCGAAGTGCCAAGACACAGCGTTCAATGTATTCCGGGATCGGCATGGAGTGGGCATCGAGACGAACAATAATTTCACCGCTCGACCCTCGAATTGCTTGATTCAGCCCCGAAGGAATTGATCGCGCCGGGTTATTCACTACGTGAACCACCAGATCAGGGTGTTCTGCCTGAAAGGCCGCAATCACCTCTGGTGTGCGGTCTGTAGACATGCCATCAGAAACGACAAGTTCGATCCTTGCGCGTGGATAGGTCTGAGAAAGAACAGCATCGAGCAAGAAGCGTATGGTGGTTTCCTCGTTATAACAAGGGACAATGATGGATACAGATGGATTCATAATAGGTGAGATGCATTACGTGTCATGTAATTATTTTTTTACTCGTATCCTTGTTTAAGTGTGTAATTGCCGTTTGTACACTTCTCAAAGGCAAAAAAACATCGAAGGTTGTCCCCTCGCCCAACCTGCTGCGGACGCCAATTCTACCACCATGCATCTGCACAATCTCAAGCGCGATTGCCAGCCCCAGCCCAGCCCCATGTTTCCAGCCGCCCCGGCGGGAAGGATCCACCTGATAAAAACGTTCGAAGATATGCGTCTGAGATTCCGGAGGGATCCCCACCCCTGTATCAGAAACAGAAATCAGCATCTGTTTTCCAGAGTCCATCTGCTTGCTGATAATCCCATTATCCAAAACTTCCGTATGGATGGTTACCACGCCGCCACGCGGAGTAAACTTAAGCGCATTATCCACAAGGTTGGTGATTACTTGAGCGAGGCGGTCTCCATCTGCAGAGAGCCATGGCATGTTTGTAGCAATTTCCATCTTTATTTGAACACCCGCTGTTAGGGATTGGGGCGTGAACTTTTCACATATCGAATTCAACAACCCTGGCACATCCACAGGAGACATTGTAATATCCGCCGTGCCTGCGTCGAGCTTGGCCAGGTCGAGCAGATCCAACACCATACGATGCATTCGCGCCGATTCATCATAGATCACCTGCGCAGCTTGCTGACGAGCCTTCTCTGAATCCGCAGTGCCGTCCAGTAGTGCCTGCGCGAATCCCTGAACAGACGTGAGCGGCGTTTTTAATTCATGCGAGACATTGGTGATGAAATCACGCTGGGATCTTTGACTGGCCTGCGTACGCGCGATCATCGAATTAAAGGCGCGTGTCAATTCCTGCACCTCATGCGGGCCTTGCGATTCTATGGGCTTTATCTCCGCTGCGGGCATTGCCCGCGCCGCAATAACGATCTTCTGCAAAGGGTCTGCGATCCAGCGGGCAAATAAAAAAGCAACCACCAGGGAAAGAAGCAGGGCAATTAATCCGCTCTGGAAGATGGTCGGAAGAAAATCATCGGTAAACAGATTCACAATTGAAAAGCGAGGACGTACTGACGCAATGATCAAATGTGTATTATCTGGGAGGTTCTCGGTCACATATAACCACGCTACGCCGTTTTCATCCCTTGCCAGCGGAACACTCCGGGCAAGTACTTTTTTCGCAGGAAATGGCAGCGGCACTTCGTTCCCGGATGATGTATCCCAAATCAGCTGTTTATCCTGTGAATACAACAACACGCGGACGTTGAACGCACGAGCAAGCTCCGGCGCTACAACAGTTAAATTCTTTGCCGGTCGAAGGCTCTCGCGCTCCACCAAAACTGTCTGAACAGCTTTCAACCTCTCCGTCGTTTGGCGATACAAAATGGGATTACGCAAAAGAGAAACAAACAGAATCACAGCCACAATACTCAATGCCGTGACAATGAGCAGCGCATAACTTAACCAGATTCGGGAGCGGAGAGAGGAAAACATTAGGGAAGTGAGCCTGAAAACATGTCGACAGGCAGATCACATGTACCTTGTTAAGTGATTAATTTATATCCAACGCCTGTCACCGTTTCGATCTTCAAAGTTGACCCTTCGATTTTTTTCCGGAGATGTGCGATGTGAACATCCACCGTTCGAGTTTGACCGTAGAAGTCGAAACCCCAGGCAAGCTGCAATAACTGTTCACGGCTGAATACACGCCCAGGCTGCCTGGCCAGGGTGAGCAAAAGATCAAATTCCTGGGTCCGCAAGTCAAGAGTGCACGAGGCAATACGTACTTCACGGGAACCAGGATCAATTGTCAAATCACCACAATGGACGGGATTGCCATCCCCCTTCTGTTTGCTGTCGCTCCGACGCAAAATCGCTTTGACGCGGGAAATTAACTCACGCGGATTAAAAGGTTTGGTCAGGTAGTCGTCAGCGCCAAGTTCGAGGCCAAGGATTTTGTCAATGTCCTCATCACGGGCTGTCAGCATGATGATGGGCGTCTGGTCGCCGCTGGCGCGAAGTTTCCGGCAGACTTCGAACCCGTCACGCTTGGGAAGCATCACGTCCAGCACAATCAACGCGGGGCGATGCTGCGCTACCGCCTCCAGCGCCGAATCACCATCACCAACCTCCTGCACACGAAAACCATCCCGCTCAAAATACATGCGCGAGAGTTGAATAATGGATGGTTCATCATCAACCAGGAGGATCAGTTCTGAGTTCATGGCAGTGAAAAAAACTACTCCACACTGAGCATGGTCGAAGCGCAGGCCTGGAATAGACAGACCTTTCGACTAAGACTGGGAATAAGTTTTTAGGTCTGGTTATTAACTATTCAACCAGCGCAATCACTTCGATCTCGACCAGTCCGCCTTTTGGCAAACCTGCAACGGCTACTGTGCTGCGTGCAGGCGGGTTTTCAGCGAAAAATTCACCATACACGGGATTCATCTTCGGGAAGTCTGCCATATCTTTAAGGAAGACAGTGGTCTTAACCACTTTTTCCATACTGGAGCCAGCCGATTCGAGCACGTTCTTCAAATTGGTGAGCGACTGCCGGGTCTGTTCTTCGACCCCGCCTGCAACAAATTCCCCAGTGGCGGGGTCAAGTCCGAGTTGACCTGCAGTATAGATCATTGAATCGGTACGAATTGCCTGTGAGTAAGGTCCTATGGCTTTGGGAGCCTTGTCGGTATGAACAATCTCTCTTTTCATGATTACCTCTTTGTGATGAATTATTTCGCGCGTTAATCAAATTGATAACGCACGACAGATATTTTCATTTTACCGCCTGTCGCGATAAAACGTCTTTAGGTCGCCTCCTGCTCTGCCTTTCGCATGGCTTGAAATGACGCAATTGCCACCTCCAGCATGGAGTGATCGGGAGTACGCGTGGTGAGATGCTGCAACGCCAAATTCGGCTTGATCAACAATTGAACAAACGGGCTATCCAGATGATTTGCCGTCCAGCGGATATATTCAATGGCAACGCCTGCGAGGATGGGGATAAACAAGATGCGAGTGGCAAGCCTCCAATAAATTGACATGGGGCCCAACGCGGTAAATACCAAAATGGAAAGCAAAACCAGAGTCAGCAGGAATGCCGTTCCACATCGCGTATGTTCAATAGGATAATTCGCCACAACCTCCGGGGTCAACTCCGCTCCTGCCTCAAAAGCATTGATGGTTTTATGCTCTGCACCATGATACATAAAAAGACGTTTCACATCAGGCATAAAGCTAATTGCCCAGATATAGCCCACCAGAAAGAGCAAGCGAAGGACCCCCTCGACCAGGTTGTTCAGCCATGGACTCCAGCCAAGATAATGTTCAGCCAAACCACCAATGCCAGCAGGCAGTAAAAAGAAGAGGCCGATGCCAAGGGTGAGAGACAAACCCAGGGTTAAGTAAAGAGCGGGACCCTCCAGTTTTTCATCTTCACCCGTTTGGGTGTTCGCAGAGATCGTCAGTGCGCTCATTCCCAAGCCAAGAGCATCCCATAAAAGAATGGAACCGCGCAAAAATGGTACTTTGGTGATTCCAGAACGATAAACCCTGGCAAGTTTTTCCGTGTGGATAGCAATCGTGCCATCCGGCGCGCGCATGGCAATGGCATATGCCTTCTGCCCGCGCATCATTACTCCCTCAATAACCGCTTGTCCACCATATGTGATAATTCTATCTTCCATTTACCTATAAGTCCTTTATCATGTCCTTGCGAGGACGCTCGTACTCTCCACCTGTAACGCCATCCGTCATATCTGGAGGTTGCCACGGCAAGAGAACATTGCTTCGCAATGAAATGACTCTATTTCATGTTGAAAAAGAAATGGATGAACGCATCCATGTTCTTATGCCAGGTTGGCAGGTGCATCCGCTCATTGGGCGAGTGGACATTATCATCGGGCAAACCGCCGCCCACCAGACCCGATTCAACTCCGCAAATATTTTGCAGCATGGCAACCACACCAATCGAACCGCCCTCACGTCGATATAAAGGCGGCTTACCCCAAACTGTCTCCATTGCCGCAGCCATGGCACGCACGCCAGGGGTGTTTATATCAGTAATCGCCCACGGGCTATCATGCAGGGATTTCACTTCCCAAGTGATGGTCTTGGGCGCATTTTCTTCCATATATCTCACCAACTGCTTATGAACTTCAACAGGGTCCTGGTCTGGGACGAGGCGGCAGGAAATTTTTGCCATTGCCTTGGCGGGTAGTACCGTTTTTGAACCGGGTCCTGTCCAGCCAGAAAGCAAGCCGTTGATTTCAAGTGTCGGACGCGCGCCTGTTCGTAATGCAGGAGCGTATTCCTTTTCCCCCCACAAGGCAGGCACGCCAGTCTGCTCCAGATAACTTTCCGCGGTTGTTGGAAGTTTTGCAGTCGCTTCGCGTTCCTGGTCAGTAACAGGGCGCACGGCAGCATAGAACCCCGGCAAAGTCACGGTACCGTTTTCATCGTGCATCCCGGTGATCAATTCTGCCAAAGCCTGCGCCGGATTATGCACCGTACCGCCAAACAAACCAGAATGCAAATCACGCGGTGGACCATAGACATGCAATTCAAAATACGCAAGTCCGCGTAGACCAAAGGTGATGGTGGGATCATCGGCTGAGATTGCGCCCGCATCGGGGTTCAAACAAAAATCAGCTTTAAATAATTCCTTATGGCGGGGTAAAAATGTACCCATGTTTTGGGAGCCAATCTCTTCTTCGCCTTCCAACATGAACTTTAAGTTGACGGGAAAATCACCCGCCTGCATGATGGATTCAACAGCATTTAATGTTGCCATCACTTGTCCCTTCATGTCTGAAGAACCCCGCGCAAAAAGATAGTCTCCTTTAACAGTTGCCTCGAAAGGCGCAGTCTCCCACAATTCAATCGGGTCAACGGGCTGAACATCGTAATGTCCATAGATCAAAACCGTCGGTGCTCCCGGCTTTTTCAACCAGTCACCATAGACCACAGGATGTCCACCAGTGGACATAAGTTTTACATTTTCGATGCCGATCCTGCGCAGATGGTCCGCCGCCCATTCTGCGGCTTTTTCGATCTGCGGCTTATATTCCTCATCTGTTGAGATCGATTCAATCTTGATGAACTCGGACAGCTCTTTCGTAAAGCGCTCGTGGTTTCTATGAGCGTACTCAATTGCACTTTTTGCGTCAGACATGGTTTACTCCTTCAACGTTCCGAATAAAAACCAAAAAGTTTTGCGGGAAAAATTTGGCGCACATTCATCTTCCCAGACGAACCTGCCTTCTTTGAAAACACTTTTAACAAAAGCATCCGAATCGTCTTCGATCTTACCAAGCAGGTTCATCATTGCCCGATAGCGGATATTTTGCGCATAAAGACGTGCTCCTAGTTTTGGGTCATCGAGGTATTCAGCCAGATAATTAGCCCAAAGTTCGCTTCGCGCTCGAATCTCCTGGGTGGACTTTACCGCCCAAGCCGATCGCCATTTTAAGTGGACTGCCTCTACCTGTTCATCAAATTTGGCCGCTTGCGTTCCCATCCGTGCCAGAGACAAAAGAACTCCACCCAGAGTCAATGGCGGCAATTCCAAACTGAGCGGATAATATAACTCTTTTGATAACAGGTAATTCTCCAATTGAGAAACACCCACGGATAGGTAGTGGTAATCTTTTTGGGTGGACATCATCAATAACTGGGCTGAACACCGCCATCCCATCTCTACATAAATCTTCTACGGCAAAACCGTCGGCACAGGAGTTTGTTCAAGCGCACGCCTTGTAATGAGATACCATTCTGAAATCAACGCCAGACGGTCACTGACATCATACATCGGCGCAACCTGAACACCTTGCACCTGTGTATCGACTCCATAGGAATAGACGGGATAATATAATGGCAGGGAGGGAAGTTCCTTTGCAAAAACTACCTGAAAATTACGATACAAACGCGCACGGGAATCAAAATCTGCCTCGATGCGGGCCGTTTCAAGGTATTCACTGGCAGTGCGATCGTCCCATTGCGAGTAATTCTGTCCGCCGGTGGCTTCCGATTGATGCCAAAAAAGGTATGGGTCGGGATCCGGTGTGCGCATGGTGTTCAAGTCTGCAAGCGCAGCTTGATAGTTCCGTGAGGTGAGGAAATCATTCACCAGTGAATCGTACGTCACGGGTTGTAGATCAACTTTTACCCCAATTAATGCCCAGTCCGCCTGGATGGATTGTGCAATTCGCGTATGAACATCATCGTTTGGGTGAACCAGCGCAAAGGTAAGGAATTGCCCGTCCTTGGCGCGCACATCCCCACCGCCAGCAGGAATTACAAATCCCTCATCCTTCAACAAGTTAGCGGCAGTATCAGGGTCGTAGTCAAAATGTTCGATCTCATCATAATATGCCCATGACCCCGGCAAGATGGGACCATCTGCAATAATGGCTTGTCCGTGCATGATACGCGAGATGATAAGATTGCGATTCATACCCAGTAGAAGCGCTTGTCGAATTTTCACATTCTGTAAAAAAGGCACTGTGGGATTATTAAGATTTAGAAAAACCAATCCCATCTGCGGCAGTCGGCTGGTGTGGACTGAAAGGGTTGGCTCCATAAGGGCGGAGTCCAGGATGTCATTTGTGATCTGGCTAATGCCAAGCACTTCTCCCTGTTGATAAGCGTCAAAGGCAGTAGCAGCATTTGGATAATAGCGAAACACTACCTGCTCGACATACGGTCTTGACAAATAATATTCATCATTGACTCTGAGCGACACCCCACTGATCTGCCCACCGCTGGTCATCAGGGAATCGAATTTATATGGTCCCGTACCAATAGGTTTCAAATTGAACTCGGCAGTTGCAAGTTGGTCGGCAGAGATTGATTCAAGCAGGTGTTTCGGCAAAACGCCAAAGGTGGCGTAGTCCAAAAATGGCGCAAATGGTTCGGGTAATTTAAATTGAAAGGTTTTATCGTCAAATTTTTTGATCTCGATCTGAGACCATAGATCTTTGATGTCCTGGGGGAAGAACGACCCACTGCTTTTGATCAACTCAATGGTAAAGATCACATCATCTGATGTAACTGGTTCGCCATCATGCCAGACCGCGTTGGGTCTGATAGAGAAATTATACAGTATGCCATCCGAGGATGTTCCCCATGATTCAGCCAAGTCTGGCTGCGGCAAGCCATGTGCATCAAAACGGATCAACCCGCTAAAAATCAGCCGGTTGATATCGCGATCCGCAGGGTTATTCCAATCCAGCATGGGATTAAGCCGCCCCATGGAACCGATCAGCGCCTCGGTATAGATACCGCCAGGCGCGGCTTCGGGAAGAAAGGGGGTGCTTATTGGTTGTTGGCTGAGCAGCAACAAAGCAACAATCACGATGGTGACCGCAACAACCAAAATCTGCCAGCGTAGTTTTTTCATAGTTGGTTAGGGAAATAAAGAAAGGCCGCCGCCGCCCGATATGAGGGCAATGACCCGGCGGCCTTTACAGGCGTGAGACTCTTAGCGTCCGAGGATGATAACAGCGAAGACGAGGGCAAAAAAGACCACAGCCAGCACGATCGTCACCCAGAAAAGGATGCGTTCAATGCCACGACGGGCGGTAAATACACCGCCAGTATCTGCGCCGGTCAGGCCGCCCAATCCTGCGCCTTTACTCTGCAGGATGACGCCAAGGATCAAACCTACTGAGGTTATAATCAGCGCAATATCCAAAAACTTTTCCATACGATGTGCCTCCTTGAAATTAGCGGATAGATTATACCTGTTCA
>JAIFNG010000025.1 GCA_020047815.1 Anaerolinea sp. | reverse complement strand
ACCCCGCAAACACCAACCAGCCCGAAAAGATCGCGCCGGGTTTCATCCTGTCTGCATATTGACGGGAGATCCAAAGCAGTAGCAACCCCAACAAAATATTCAAAATCATCTCATAGGCGAAGGTTGGGTGGAAATGGGTGGTTTCCAAAGGATATTGGGTCAGGTCGCTGTATTGCGGTAACCGGCTGGGGAAGTTATTAATGAGAATTCCCCATGGCAGTTTTGTCGGCGGACCATACAATTCCTGATTGATAAAGTTTGCGGGGCGTGCCAATGCCTGACCGATCAAAATTGCCGGGGCGATCGAATCAAGAAAAAGCCAAAAATCCATGCCATTCTTTTTCAAAAAGAAATACAAAGTGATCGCGCCAAAAAGCAATCCGCCAAAGAAATGCAAACCGCCTTGCCAGACATAAAGTATTGTGACAGGGTCGTTAATATAACTGGTTCCCCCGCCAAGAATATTGTTAACCACGTACCATAAACGCGCGCCAATGATGCCCAGGGGTAAAACCCAGACCATGGCATCCCAGATCGACTCTCCATTTTCGCCGCGCCGCTCGATCTCCTTTCCCGCAATCCACGCCCCCACAACCGCGCCAAGCATCACCAGTACGCCATACCAACGAAGATTAAATGTCCATATAAATAATTTAAAGGAAAATATTACAGGATCGATCATTGATTACCTCATGAATTTTGTTTTGGGCATTATATCATCCAAATAAATCCAAACTCGCATTGCACCATCCTCATGAGAGTGCTATAATATTGAAACCTCCCCTGAATTTTGACAATATACTTTAATCTAATTCACATACAAATTTACCGTGTGTGGAGAGCATAACAAAAACTTTGAACCAAACCCCTGATTTACCAAAATATTCCTAAGGAAATTTACCAGCCCATAGTGTGTGGGGTGCTGGCTTTTTTGTATTCCCATTCCAGATCTCTCAAGAGAAAACATAACATGAAAATACTTGAACTAGAGAACGAACCGCTTTCGAAATTGCGCGGCATGGCAAAAAGCCTCAATATTCCAGGTTATAACCGCATGAAGAAAGAATCCCTTGCGATGATGATCCGCGAGGCAGAGGCGCAAAAGGATGGCATTGAACTGCGTGGAGGCATCCTGGAGATTATGAGCGAAGGGATAGGCTTCCTGCGAGCCACCAATTACCGTATCAGTGACCAGGATGTATATGTCTCACAGGCGCAATTGAGAAAATATGACCTGCGGGCCGGAGATTTGGTGATTGGGCAGGTGCGCCCGCCGCGTGAAAGCGAAAGGCACTTTGGACTGCTAAAGGTGGAATCGATCAATGGGTTGGAACCAGAAGCGGGGAGTTCTCGCAGAGTTATTTTTGAAAACCTAACTCCTATTTTTCCAGAAGTACGTTTTGACCTTGAAATTGAACATGATACCCTCGCTCCCCGCCTCATCAATTTAATCGCACCCATTGGCCGGGGGCAGCGCGGATTGATCGTTTCTCCTCCCAAGGCGGGTAAGACCACAATTCTCAAGCAAATTGCAAATTCGATTTCAACCAAATATCCCGATGTCCACCTGATTATTGCATTGATCGGCGAACGCCCCGAAGAAGTAACCGACATGGACCGCTCAGTGGATGCGGAAGTGGTTGCCTCGACATTTGACGAACCGGTTACCGCCCATGTTCGCACGGCAGAGCTTGCCTTAGAGCGCGCTAAGCGTTTGGTTGAGATCGGGCGGCACGTGGTAATCTTAATGGACTCGATCACACGTCTTGCCCGCGCATATAACCTGGTGGTCAACCCGTCAGGACGTACACTCTCCGGCGGTATGGATCCCTCTGCGTTATACCCGCCCAAGCGCTTTTTTGGTGCTGCGCGCAACGTGGAAGATGGCGGCTCATTGACCATTATCGCCACTTGCCTTGTGGATACCGGCTCCCGTCTTGATGATGTGGTGTACGAAGAATTTAAAGGTACCGGAAACATGGAATTGATCCTTTCGCGTAAACTTCAGGAACGCCGAATTTTCCCCGCAGTGGATATCGAACGCTCGTCCACTCGCCGCGAAGATCTGTTGCTGGGTCCAGACCTGCTCTCGCGTGTCTGGCTGATGCGCCGCATGTTCATTCAGATGATCTCCCCCCCGCCGCAGGGCGCAGGTATGGATAATTCCGTGGCCACCGAGGCCATTATTACCCGCATGGAACGCGCAAAGAATAATATTGAATTTCTTGAAAACCTGACCCGTGACGCATAATTATTATCAAATGATTTTCTGTCCGACTCCAAAGTAAATTAGAGAATGAAAAACCTTTTAGAGAAGTTACGATCCATCTTTGCTGAACTTGGCAAAAAACTAAAACTTAAATCCAAACCAAAGGACGTGCCTGCGGTTAATGAACCTGTGACCACACCGCGCACACAGCAAAAGCGCAAGGTGGATCGGTTTGCGGTTATCAGTTGGGTGGTGACCCTGTTGCTGGTTGCAGCGTTATTGGGCGGAACGATCTTTTATAAATCCTTGCGTCCTGTGACCCATGTCTCCGTTGCCCAGCCGACAAGCCCCGCAGCAACCACCCCCCAGCCCCAGGTTGGCGCTCCTGTGATCGTGGAAGGCGGAAGCGGCTTTTCATCCATTACCCGTAAACTTCAATTAAAGACAAACATCCCCGAGCGGGAACGTTATGGCCCCACCCTGTACCGTGTTTCACGCGGTGATGCCATGTTAAGTATTGCAGAAAAATTCAAACTTAAATCTGAAACCCTGCTCTATGTCAACACACAATTGGAAGATAATCCGCACAACTTGAAACCAGGGATGGAATTGACCGTCCCGCCGGTGGATGGGTTGTATTACACCTGGAAGGACGGCGATACGTTTGAAACCATTGCTGAAAAATTCTTTACGACCGCAGACGAGATCATCAACTTTCCCGGAAACCGGGTGGACCTGACTGACCCGAATATCGATGCGGGTGCGACCGTGATGATCCCCGGCGGCTCACGCGACCTGCGCAGTTGGGAACAGGACCTAGTGACCAGCGGTGGTGACAGCACCACAAATGCCTGCGGCGGAGGCCCTGTGGCAAGCGGTTTTGGGTGGCCCGCAAATTCACATAATATTTCCGGCAATGGGTATGGTCCCGGGCATCTTGCACTTGATATTCAAGCCAATGAAGGGGAACCGGTTTATGCTTCAGGTTCCGGCATTGTTACCATGGCGCAGGGCGGCTGGAATTATGGCTATGGTAACGTGGTGCAGATCGACCACGGCAATGGTTATGTGACGGTCTATGCCCACTTAAGTGTGATCAACGTTGGCGTATGTACTCCGGTCGGACAGGGTGCGGTTGTTGGGGCGGCAGGCAATACCGGTAATTCCTTCGGTGCACATTTGCATTTTGAAGTGCGTGTCGGCGGTTCGAATATAAATCCGTATAACATTGTTCAATAAATAACCAAATCTGACAGGTCTTTAAGGCCTGTCAGATTTTAATATGATGAACGAACACTCCCTCAAAAAAACTCTTTCCCAATTAAATATCGGTGGCTTGCGGTATTTCGATTCCATCGGCTCGACCAATGATGATGCCCTGGCATGGGCAGCGACTGGCGCCCATGACCTTTCCATCGTGATCGCTGATGAGCAAACTCAGGGACGCGGCAGGCTCGGCAGGAAATGGTTCTCGCCCAAAGGGAGCGGGTTGGCTTTCAGCCTGGTCTTGCGCCCCTCGGCAGGGCAGCGCCCTCATCTCTCACGTACCGTTGGATTGGCAGCGCTTTCAATCGCAGAATCCTTTTTCCGGCTGGGTCTTGCTCCGTGCATTAAATGGCCGAATGATATTTTATTGAACCGCAAAAAAGCAGCTGGCATCCTGATCGAAAATATCTGGTCTGGTGATGATGTCGATTCTCTGGTGATCGGCATGGGGATCAACATCTACACAAACTCTGTACCGCCCCCCGAATTTTTACAATTCCCTGCGACAAGCCTGGAAGATGCATTGGGAAGGGAAACGCCCGCGCGGGAAGAGATCCTTTTTAATATAATCAGTGCCTTTATCCACTGGCGTGAACGCATGGGGACGGATGAATTGGTTAAAGGTTGGGAGCAGCTGCTAGCCTTTCGCGGTGAACAGGTTCAGGTCCATACAGGTGGGGACGCCCCCATCATTGGCAGGTTGCTTGGGTTGGAATCCGATGGAAGCCTGCGTTTGGGTGATTCTCATGACAAATCTATAATAATCCGCTTTGGGGATGTCAGCCTGAGACCGAGTGCGTGATATACTCTAGAAAAATAGAGGTGACTATGTTTGATAATCTCCGTGAAGACGCCGCATCCAGTCCATTCTATGAGGAAGAGGAATCTGCAAAATTCCAGCCTGCAGCCGCGACAAAATCGTTTTTTGCCACGCCAGGTCCTTCAAGGCGAATTTTAGGCATGACAGGTCTTCAACGCTTTGTCATTGCCTTCATGTTCTTTATAGCGGTGTGCCTTGTTGGTGGAATGGCATTGCTGGTCACTGGCAAGATCATGTTCTAGTTTTGGATTTCGCAACCCCCACTTTCAAAATAAAATTTTTATCCTCTAAAATATAAAACGGGCGCGGTAGTTAAACTGCGCCCGTTTTATATTACACCAGCTTGGGTTGCGCTTCTTCAGGCTCATTGCTTTCGCTGACTTGCGCCCCCACCTTCTTTAAGTCTTCGGCAGAGGTGCGTGCCACCGAGGCTACGCTGTCGCCTTCCTGCGGCTTGATGAGATGCACACCGCGTGTGGCTCGTCCTGCCTGCTTCACATTCTTTACCTTCAAACGCAGGGTTACGCCATTGGAGGTCATAATGGTCAGGTCGTCGTCCTTTTGTACAACGCGCGCAGCGGCGATCTTGCCGATATCTTTCAGGGCTTTGGGGTCAATGGTAAAGTTGCCTTTTGTTGCGCGTCCCTTGGCTGAGTATTGATCGAGCGGGGTTTGCTTGCCAAAGCCTTTTGTGGTCACGACCAGCAGTGAGCCATCTTTTTCAACAACATCCATACTGGTAACAGCGTCACCTTTTGCAAGTTTGATGCCCTGCACACCCGCCGCCTGGCGTCCCATCGAGCGTACTTTGGTTTCACTGAACCGCAGGGCTTGCCCATTTTCAGTTACGATGATGATCTCGTCCCTGCCTGAGGTTAAACGCGCCCATCCCAGCCTGTCACCCTCTTCCAAGGACATGGCGATCAGGCCTGAGGGACGCACAGAGGCGAACTCTTCCATTGATACACGTTTGATCTTGCCGCGTGCAGTCATCATCATGCAGGTATTGTTGGATGAGAAATTCCCCACAGCCATTGCCGCCGTCACTTTTTCGTTCGGCTCAAGCGACAACACATTTACCAGTGGAATCCCCTTTGTGGCACGGTCTGAATCAGGGATTTGATAGACCTTTTCGGAATAGACCTTACCCTTGTCTGAGAAGAACAACATGGTGTTCAAACTGCGCGCCGGGATAAGCATTACCACTTCGTCTTCGTCCTTGGTGGTATGGCCCATCACGCCGCGTCCGCCGCGACTTTGCGACTTGAAAGCGGTAGCCGCCACCCGTTTGATATATCCGCGTTCAGTCAGACTGATCAGTACAGCCTCATCTGCAACAAGGTCTTCGTCGTGAATATCTTCCTTGGCATCCGCAGAGATCTGTGTGCGGCGGTCATCGCCAAACTTCTCAGATAATTCGTTCAAGTCGGATCGAATGAGCGCGAGGATCTTCTTTGGATGGGCAAGCAGGTCTTCAAGGTTCTCGATGAGACCGCTCACCTGCTTGTGTTCTTCTTCGATCTTCCAGCGTTCGAGCGCGGCAAGGCGGCGCAGTTGCATATCCAAAATTGCCTGTGCCTGCAGCTCGCTCAACTTGAAGCGGATCATCAAGTTGGTCTTGGCGACATCCGCATCATCGGCTTCTCGGATGGTTTTGATGACGGCTTCAATATTGTTAAGCGCGATCAAATATCCATCGAGGATGTGCAGACGCGCCTGTGCCTTGGCAAGTTCAAACTTTGAGCGGCGGGTGATAACTGTTTGCCGATGCTCGATGAAGATATGCAGCATGCGCTTAAGGGTCAACGTGCGCGGTTCAAGGTGTCCGCTTTCATCTGCAACCAATGACAACATCTGCACGCCGAACGTGGACTGTAGCGCCGTGTATTTATATAGTTGATTCAAAACCTTCTTGGGTTGTGCGCCGCGCTTCAACTCAATAATGATGCTCATGCCGCGCTGGTCCGATTCGTCACGCATGTCCGAGATTTGATCGATCTTGTCATCACGTACCAGCTCTGCGATCCGCTCGATTAAACTGGATTTATTGACCTGGTACGGGATCTCGGTGATATTGATTTGATACCGCCCGGCTTTGGTCTCCTCGATGTGCGCAATACCGCGCATGACGATTCTTCCGCGCCCCGTGCTGTATGCTGCGTGGATTCCCTCCGTCCCGACGATCATACCTCCCGTCGGAAAATCGGGACCAAGCACGAATTTCATGAGGTCGTTAACTGTCACATCGTCAATATTGTCATAATGATCGATCAGGTAGTTGATCGCGCCAACCAATTCACGCAGGTTTTGTGGGGGAATATTGGTTGCCATACCTACGGCAATACCCGATGACCCGTTCAACAAAAGATTCGGCAGACGCGCAGGCAGGACAAGCGGTTCTTTCAGCGAATCGTCAAAGTTGGGGCCGAAGTCCACTGTATCCTTTTCGAGGTCCGCCAGCATTTCTTCAGCCATTTTTTGCAGTCGTGCCTCGGTATAGCGCATTGCAGCAGGAGAGTCTCCATCCACAGAACCAAAGTTACCCTGGCCTTCCACCAGCAGGTAACGCATGGAAAAGTCCTGTGCCATTCGCGCCATCGCCTCGTAAACTGCAGAATCACCGTGCGGGTGATACTTGCCCAGCACCTCACCCACGATGCGGGCGGATTTTTTGAATGCCGTGTTAGAGCGCATTCCCAGCTCGTGCATGGCAAACAAAATGCGCCTATGAACAGGTTTCAGTCCATCACGGGCGTCAGGCAGGGCACGCGCCACGATCACGCTCATGGCGTAATCGAGGTATGCCGTTCTCATTTGCGAATCAATATCAACGGACTGGGTGTTGCCTGTATTGTCAGGGACTATGTTGTCTTCAGTCATAAAATATCCTTAAAAAGTAGCATCAAATTGGCATAAAAAGACACGAAGATGGGTGAAAACTTCGTGTCCGCATTAGATGAAGGGAACTCGTTTTACTAGTGCAATTATACCATTCCCCATGTGATTTTTAATGAACTCCACGCTCATAAAAACGATCATTAAAAAAATAAACCCGCATCACGCGGGTTTATTTTTTGTGTGCCGAAGGAGGGATTTGAACCCTCATGAGCGTAAGCTCACTACGCCCTGAACGTAGCGCGTCTGCCAATTCCGCCACTCCGGCATACTGTGCGGTGCGGGGTGTATTTTATCCTAAACGCTTGTTTTGTCAAATACAAACATGGAAAATTCGGGACTTTCACAAAGGCGATTGTGCCGTACCCCTTGAGAGTCACCTCCCGATTTTGATTATTTCTTGGATGAGTTAGATCAAGCCCCTCCGTTGGTTGTTTGGCGGGAGATTTGTCCTTCCTCTTTCGCTTCAATAGATTGGCAATTCCTGATCCACTTCCCTCGCCCAGGCGTTGATGCCCCCTTTCAAATTCTTAACCTTCTTGAATCCTGCACTGATTAGTAATTCCAATGCACGTGTAGAGCGGGTGCCGGCCTTGCAGAATACGACCATGTCTTCGGCGCTGTCGAGTTCGGTTAATCGTCCTGCCAGTTGACCGAGCGGAATGTTAAGCGTGTTGGGCAGGGCGGAGATTTGCAACTCGTGTGGCTCGCGTACATCCAGCAAAACCAGTTTTCCACTTCGACATCGCTCAGCAAGTTCTGTGGCGGTAATGTCCCGGTCTTTGCCTGCTGAGCCTTCATCGTTATGGTCGTGTCCTGGCACACCACAAAATTCCTCGTAGTCGATCAATTCCTTGATATCCGCATGCGGTCCGCAGACGCGGCATTTGGGATTCTTTTTAAGCTTTACAAAATCAAAGGACATGTCAAGCGCGTTGTAAAGCAGCAGCCTGCCGACCATCGTATCTCCAATGCCAAGCAAAATTTTCAAGGCTTCTGTGGCCTGCAGGGTGCCGATGGTCCCAGGTAGAACCCCCAACACCCCGCCCTCTGCACAAGAAGGGACAAGCCCGCGAGGCGGCGGTTCGGGGAAGAGACAGCGATAGCACGGCCCCAGCCGGGCATCGAAAACACTTAATTGACCGTCAAAGCGGAATATTGAGCCATAGACATTTGGCTTACCGAGAAAAACACAAACGTCATTTGTCAGATAGCGGGTCGGAAAGTTGTCCGTGCCGTCAATCAGCACATCATAATTCTCCGCAATGCGTATGGCGTTCTCAGATGTAAATGGTTCATCATAGATATCAATTTGGATATCGGAGTTCAAGTCCAGCAGTTTGTTGCGTGCGCTTTCCACCTTTAACTTGCCAATGGTTGACTTGCCATGGATCACCTGCCGCTGCAGATTCGACTTATCCACCACATCGAAATCCACCAGCCCGATGTGACCGACTCCCGCCGCAGCAAGGTACAAAGCCACAGGTGAACCCAGACCGCCTGTGCCGATGACCAGCGCGGAGGAAGACTTCAGTTTGCGCTGACCCTCCAATCCCACTTCAGGGATTAGCAGGTGGCGTGAATAACGTAAAATTTCTTCATGTGAAAGTTCTGGTGCCATTTTACCCTCCCGCCGCGGATACCATCAAAATGACCTTGTCATCATTTTTAAGCGGGGTATCCAAACCATTGAGCTCTCGTATATGTTCGCCGTTAACAAAGATATTAAAGTGACGGCGCATGTTTCCACCCGGCTCGAACAAATGCGGCTGGAGTGCCGGGTAGCGCGCAACCAGGTTGTCAAGTAGTTCTGCGACAGTGACGCCCATACATGGGAATTCGATTTGGTTGTCTACATAAAACTTCATTAGTGCTGGAAAACGGACGATAGGCATGTCCATATTTTACTTCGAGTTGATCGCTTTTATGTGAAAAGCCTCTCCGGGGAATGCTGTGATTTTTCTGCATTTATCCTCGAAAAGTCCTATAAAAGTCCTATTTCGTGGGATCTGTCCCTATATATGGAAGGGACGCGGCCACATCCCAATCAACCAAACCAAAACCACCGGAAAAATACAAATCAAATCACCCCTTTTCTCTGGTAAAATACCCGTCTGTGATTTCAGCCCGCAACCGTGTGTTCCTTTCACACATCCTCTCTTGCCTGTCTGAAACATAAAAAATCTTAAGGAGTAAGTATAAAATGGTTAGAATTCGTTTACGTCGTATTGGTCTCAAGGGCCAACCCACGTACCGCATCGTCGCTGCGGACAAGGAATCCCCCCGCGATGGTCGTTTTTTGGAAATTTTGGGTGTATATAATCCGCGAACCAACCCCTCCACCATTCATATCAAGGAAGACCGCGTTTTTCATTGGATGAAGAATGGCGCACTACCGACTGAGTCTGTGGCTCAGATTTTTAGAACTTCAGGCACGCAGCTCCGCTTTGACCGCTTTAAACAGGGAGAAGCTGTTGAGACTCTTGTTGCAGAAGCTGCTGAAGCTGAAGCCAAGCGCGCAGCGCCCTCCAGAACCCGCAAGGATTAATTTTTTAATTTGTCATTGTGAGGAGCGTATTTCTCTGCGAAGCGTTCTTCTGTGAAAGGTGGGTTGCTTCGTTGGGTTGAAGTTCTCCTCACAATGACATGAGTAGGTGTTATGAAAGACCTGATTGAATTTATTGCCAAATCCCTCGTGGATCATCCCGAGGAAGTGCAGGTTAAGCAAAGTGGGGGAGGATCCCGTACCCGTATCGAGCTTAGTGTGAACAAGGAAGATATGGGGCGTGTGATCGGAAAAAGCGGGAAGGTGGCGAACTCCATCCGCATCCTGCTCCGAGTGGCAGCGGAACGCGAAGGCAAGCAAGCCACGCTTGACGTTATGGAACCCTAATGCCCGCCAAAAAGCAATCATCAGGCTCGCCGGCAGGCGAGCCTGTCTATTTAGTGATAGGTTATCTACGCCGTCCGCATGGGGTGCGCGGCGAGATCATTATGGATGCGCATACCGATTTCCCGGAACGCATCAAATCGGGGCGAAAAGTTTTAATCGGTGAAAAACACCAACCACACACATTGGATACTGTCCGCCCGCACAACAACGGCTTGCTGGTAAGTTTCCGCGGTATCGATACCCCCGAAGATGTGGGTAAATTCCGCAATCAGTGGGTGTACGTTAAATCCTCACAGGTCCCGCCGCTTCCAGAAGGGCAGCATTATCAATATGAATTGCTCGATCTGGATGTTGTGGATGAGAACGGGAATCTGCTTGGTAAACTTGTCGAGGTTTTGGAGACAGGCGCCAATGATGTGTACGTGGTTCGGGATGATGGTGGAAAAGAGATGCTTCTGCCCGCCATCCCTTCGGTCATCCTCAACCTGGATATGGATAGTCGTTTGCTGAGAGTCCATCTACTTGAAGGACTCTAGGCTGAATGTTGAGCGTTGAACGTTCAACGTTTTAAAACTATGGACGACAAAAAATATTGGGTTGGTTTTAATCTCATCAAAGGCATTGGCGCAGTAAGGATGCAGGCACTGGTTGCATCCTTCGGCGACCTCGAAACTGCCTGGGGCGCTGACCCGGCCAGTTTGGCAGCATCAGGTTTGGGCGCGAAGGTGGTTGACCGGATCCTTGCGGCGCGCCAAAAGGTAAACCTGGATCAAATTTGGGCGAAGATCGAATCACAGGGGATAAAAATTCTCACCTGGCAGGATAGCGATTATCCAGCACGACTAAAAGAAATTAACCAGCCGCCGCCGGTTATGTATGTTCGCGGCGAATACCTGACCGATGACCTGTTTGCAGTAGCCATCGTTGGCACGCGCAGGGTTACACCATACGGCAGGCAGGTAACTGAGGAACTTGCGTCCTTCCTTGCTTCGAATGGGATCACGGTGGTCAGCGGACTTGCGCGCGGTGTGGATGCAATTGCTCATCAGACCGCGTTGAAGGCGGGTGGCCGGACGATTGGAATTTTGGGCTCGGGTGTTGATAAAATTTATCCGCCAGAACACCTGAAACTTGCCGAGCAAATGATGGAGCGCGGTGCGATCATCAGTGATTATGTACCTGGTACGCCGCCCGATGCTTCCAATTTTCCGCCGCGCAATCGAATCATCTCAGGTTTGTCGCTGGCTGTCGTTGTCATTGAAGCGGGTCAAACAAGCGGCGCGTTGATCACCGCCGGGTTTGCCGCCGAACAGGGACGTGAAGTGTTTGCTGTGCCGGGTAGTATACTTGCGCCGCAAAGCAAAGGCACGAATAAATTGATCCAAAATGGCGCACAGCCCTTATTGAGTGTCAATGATATTATGCAGGCTTTGGACTTTACGCGTATTGGCGAACACAAAGCCGCACGCAAAGTGATCCCTTCCGATGAAACTGAGGCACGTTTGCTGACGGTTCTTGGCGGTGAGCCATTGCATGTTGATGAAATCCGTAATCAAGCTGATTTGCCCATTGAGCGGGTTTCTGCTACACTCGCTCTGATGGAGTTGAAAGGCATGGTGCGTCAGGTGGGTGGAATGAACTATGTGGCGGTACGTGAGGCGCAAGGCGATTACTAAAATTGAGGTGAATTAATTAATATGGAACACACCTATGCGGTCATCATGGCTGGAGGAGGAGGCACACGTCTCTGGCCGGTTTCGAGAAAAGAAAAACCAAAGCAATTGCTTCCCCTGCTTGGACAGGATACTTTGTTCCAAAGCACGGTACAGCGTTTGAAAAATTTATTTCCACCTGAACGGATCCTGGTGGTGACTGTTGAAGAACAGGCGCGTAAGATGCGCTTGCAGGCTCCTGAAGTTCCCGAAGAAAATTACCTGATCGAATCGGCGCCGCGCGGGACCGCGTCTGTTGTCGGGCTTGCTGCTGCTGTGCTGCATAAGCGGGACAAAAATGCATCCATGGCTATTTTGCCGTCGGATCACTTTATTCGAAACCGTGACCTGTTTCATTATTTACTCAAGGCCGCGTTCGATGTGGCTGATAATGGATATCTGGTTACACTTGGAATTACCCCGACCCAGCCTTCCACGGCGTATGGTTATATCCAGCAGGGCGAGCCATTGGATGGGAATTACAAATACCCCACCTACAAGGTAAAGAGCTTTAAAGAAAAGCCTGATGAAAAAACCGCACAAAAATTGCTGCATACGGGCGACCATTCGTGGAACAGCGGCATGTTTATCTGGCGCGCCGATGCAATTTTGAAGGAGATTGACCGGCAATTACCCGAACTGGCTGGTGCGTTGAAAAAAATCTCCCAGGCTTGGGGAACGGAAGATCAGAACAGAATACTAAATGAAAACTGGAACAGCCTCAAGAACGTGACTGTGGATTATGGCGTAATGGAAAATGCGGAGCGTCTTGCCATTTTACCTGCAGGTGGTTTGGGCTGGAGCGATGTTGGTATGTGGTCTTCGCTGTTTGAGGTGCTTTTGCCTGACATGGACGGTAACGTTGCGACGAATAGCATCCTGCATCTGGCATATGAAACGCATAATACACTGGTTTATGGCGGAAATAATGAACGTTTGATCGTTACCATTGGTGTGGATGATATGGTGATCGTTGATGGCGGTGATGTTCTGATGGTCTGCAAGACCGACCAGTCGCAAAAGGTTAAGGACGTGGTCGAACATTTGAAGAAGTACAACCAGGAAAAATACCTCTAGGGGGCAGTGTAAATTGACTCGAGGGTATTCTTGCAGGCAGGGTAAAAGAAGGAATTTCAAATGGGGCTGGCGTGCATTCACCACCAGATATACCAGAAAAAACTGTAATGGTCTGATGGGTGGTAAAAATTGCATTTGTCAAATTTGGGAATATTGCGTAGAATGCTTGTCCGGTGTCAATGGAGAATTGACATTTAATGATTTGATTGGTAACGCATTTTTGCGTGGAGGTTAGATGGAAGCGTATTGCATGAAGTGTAAGGAAAAAAGAGAGGTAAAAGATCCTGTGGCAGGGTTTAATGCCAAAAGCTCCCCAGTGACAACGGGGACCTGCCCCGTTTGTGGGACAAAACTTTATCGTATGGGGAAGACCGAAGCCCATGCAGATCTGGTCGCGCCTCCGCGTCCAGAGAAAGTTGTGGTGCGTGATGGCAAACTGGTGATCGTGGAATCACCCGCCAAGGCAAAAACTGTCGGACGTTTTCTTGGGAAAGGCTATACAGTCCGCGCATCGGTGGGACATGTGCGTGACCTGCTCAAGTCGCAGTTGTCAGTGGATGTGGATAATAACTTTGAGCCGAAATATCGGGTCCCGAATGAAAAGAAGGCGATTGTCAAGGAGATCAAGAAACTTGCTGCGACCGCGGATGAGATATTCCTCGCAACCGATCCCGACCGCGAAGGCGAATCCATCTCCTGGCATTTGGCTGAAGCAGCGCAAGTGGATATGCAGCGCACCAAGCGGGTGGTCTTTCATGAAATTACCGCGCCTGCCGTAGCCGAAGCATTTGCACATCCGCGCGACATCAACATGGATCTGGTCAACGCACAACAGGCGCGTCGTGTCCTGGATCGTTTGGTGGGCTATAGTATCAGTCCTATTTTGTGGGAGAAGGTTCGCGGACGACTTTCTGCCGGGAGGGTGCAATCGGTGGCTCTCAGGCTCATTGTCGAGCGTGAGCGTGAAATTGATGAGTTCAAACCTGTCGAATATTGGTCGATCCATGCCGAATTAAAGCATGGCAGTGCAAAATCATCCTTCCTCGCCAAACTGGCTCGCATTGATGACAAGGAACCTGCACTCACCCAGGAAGCGGTGGTCACGCCCATTTTGGTCGATATGGAAACCGCCGCATACTCGGTTACCAAGGTCAAACGCGGCGAACGCAGGCGTAAGCCGTCTGCTCCGTTCACGACTTCCACTTTACAGCAGGAAGCTTCGCGCAAACTTGGATTCACCGCCAAGCGAACCATGGGGCTGGCACAGGGATTATATGAAGGACAGGATGTGGGTGAGGGTGGAACGACCGGTTTAATTACCTACATGCGTACCGACTCAATGAATGTTTCCACCATAGCGCAGGGCGAGGCACGTGATTATGTGATGGGCAAATACGGCGCTGATTATCTCCCCTCTGAAGCGCCCATTTATAAAACCAAATCTGCGGGTGCGCAGGAAGCACACGAAGCCATCCGTCCGACTTCGGCGCTGCGTGACCCTGATAAAGTAAAGGAATACCTCGACCCTGCCATGTTCAAGTTGTATCGTTTGATCTGGCAGCGATTCGTAGCCTCACAAATGGAGTCAGCTGTATTTGATACATTACAGGTGGAGGTCACAGGTAAAACGAACACGCATGATTATCTCTTGCGCGCCTCCGGTTCTGCTGTGAAATTCCCCGGCTTTTTGGTTGTTTATGAAGAAGCCAAAAACGAGGATATTAAAGTAGAGGAAGACGAGGAGAATGTAAAGATCCCCGTGGGAATTGCCGAAGGACAAGATCAGGAATTGGTACGATTGATTCCTGAACAGCATTTCACCCAACCGCCGCCGCGCTTTTCAGAAGCATCCCTTGTACAGGCTTTGGAAGAAAATGGCATTGGGCGTCCGTCAACGTATGCGCCAACCATTTCCACCATTCAGCAGCGCGGTTATGTGGAGCGCGTGGACAAACGCCTCATCCCAACCGATACTGGCTTGCAAGTCAACGACCTGATGGT
The DNA here is from genome assembly GCA_020047815.1 of Anaerolinea sp. Classification (GTDB taxonomy): domain Bacteria; phylum Chloroflexota; class Anaerolineae; order Anaerolineales; family Villigracilaceae; genus Villigracilis. The sequence goes on along the minus strand of JAIFNG010000025.1, from coordinate 22,624 downwards.
GGAATACTTCCCTGAAGTGGTGGATTACAACTTCACCGCCCACATGGAAGAGGACCTCGATAAAATTGCAGATGGCGACATGATATGGACGGACGCGATCCGTGAATTCTATACCCCATTTGCAGAGGATGTAAAAAAAGCGCAAGCTGAAATGCCAATTACCAAGAGCGGACCTGAACCGATCGGGCGCGATTGTCCAACCTGCGGCAAGGAACTGGTCATTCGTTATGGGCGTTTTGGAAAATTCATCTCATGCAGCGGCTTCCCTGATTGCCGTTATACCGAGCCATGGCTGTTAAAGATCGGTGTAACCTGTCCCAAAGACAGCGGCGATCTGGTGGAACGTAAGACTCGCAAGGGACGCACATTTTTTGGCTGTGTTAATTATCCCAATTGTGATTTCACTTCGTGGAAGAAACCGCTTGCCGTGCCCTGTCCCAAATGTGGCGGCATGTTGACGGTTGCCAATAAGCGCGAGGCGCAATGTGTCAACTGCCAGGAGTCTTTCCTGTTGGAAGAGATCGTACCTGAAACTATCGAATAGAAAGAGAAAAATAAAATGCACTTTACCCCACTTCCATATCTTGACCCTGGCTCGGGAAGTTTTATCATCCAGATCGCAATTGCAGCCCTCCTGGGGCTGGGAGTTGCTCTCCGCGCTTCGTGGAGCAAAATTAAAAAGGTTTTTGGCGTGAAACCAAGATCAGAGGACGAGGAATCCGATTCAGACGATGCCCGGCACTAGGCAACTTTCTGCTTCTTTTCGTGACCCGGGCGGGTTTCTGTTTACTGATCACGGAATTCTGTACCGGCAGATCAACCGCGCATATGCGCAGGATTATGCGCGGTTGGTGGATTCCGGGCTGTACGATAAGTTGGTTAAAGCCGGTCTGCTTATCCCGCATGTTGAGGTGGATCAGGCTCCAGCTGTTGCAGATGCGGCCTTCAAGGTTATCCAGCCTGAGCGTGTGCCGTTTATTTCTTATCCATATGAGTGGTCGTTCAGCCAGTTAAAAGATGCGGCACTTGCGACGTTATCCATCCAAAAGCGCTCCTTAAAGCTGGACATGTCGTTGAAGGATGCCAGCGCCTACAACATCCAATTTGTGCGCGGCAGGGCAACGTTGATCGATACACTTTCCTTTGAGGTTTACAAGGAAGGTGAACCCTGGGTGGCTTACAGGCAGTTTTGCCAACACTTTCTTGCACCGTTGGCATTGATGGCATATTCTGATGTGCGCTTGAGTCAATTACTGCGTGTCTATATTGACGGCGTTCCTCTCGACCTTGCCTGCAACCTGCTGCCTGCGAAAACAAAATTAAATTTTGGTTTGCTGACCCACCTGCATATCCACGCGGGCGCGCAAAAACAATATGCAGATAAAGTGATTGTGCCTCGTAAAGGCGGGATGTCCAGACAGGCATTGACTGGTTTGATTGAGAGCCTTGAATCGACGGTTAAAAAACTGACATGGAAACCTGCCGGCACCGAATGGGGCGATTATTATGAAAATACAAATTACACCGATTCTGCCTTTGAGCACAAAAGGCAATTGGTGAAGGAATGGTCTGCCGAGAAGCAGCCCGCGCTCATTTGGGACCTGGGAGGCAACACGGGGGTATTCAGCCGGGAAGCTGCTTTGGCGGGCGGGTTCACAGTTTCATTTGATATTGACCCCGCTGCAGTGGAACAAAATTACCGCACTGCAAAAACTAAAAAAGAGCAAAATATTCTGCCGCTGGTATTGGATCTTACGAATCCAAGTCCTGCACTGGGCTGGGATAATGGGGAGCGTGACTCATTCAATGCGCGCGGTCCTGCAGATATGGCACTGGCATTGGCGGTGGTCCATCACCTGGCGATCTCCAACAATGTGCCTTTGCCGCAGCTGGCCACTTTCTTTGCGGCGCGCTGCAAGTGGCTGGTAATCGAATTCGTTCCGAAATCCGATTCACAGGTCCAAAAATTGCTGACCTCGCGTGAGGATATTTTCTGCAGCTACACTCGTGAAGGTTTTGAAGCGGCATTTTCCGGGCGTTTTGCCATCCACAAAAGTGAGGCTGTACGCGACTCGGAACGTATGCTTTATTTAATGGAAGTAAAATAGGGGGAAATTGGGAGAAATATACCCCTTGCGCTGTGCCGGTTCAGGTTATAATCAGTCTTAACAAATGTCACACTCAAGGAGCGCGGTATGCAATTCGTTGTCGCTTTTCTAAAAAAATTACCCTGGGTTCAAATCGCTTTGTTCGTTGGCGGCTTGCTGGTGGGGCTTGTCTGGGGTTATTGGGTTGACCCTGTTGATTTTGTGGATGCCACCCCATCTTACCTGCGTGCAGATTTGCAGGAAGATTATCTCCGCATGACAATCGATTCCTATCGTCTCAATCCTGATCCTGATGCGGCAGTGGCTCGATGGAAAGCATTGGGTGTGGGCGCGCAGCAGGCATTTACCGAAGTTCAGAATGATCCCCAAAAAGCAGATCCTGCCATTATAAAAAATTATGGCGAATTGATTAAGAACGTACTTTCCAGTGAGCCTGCGCAAGCGGAAAGCTCAGGGATGACAACCGTCCAGATGGTTACTTTGGGCTTTGGCATCATTGTGCTGGTTGGTTTATTGGGATATGGCGGATTGTATATCTATCGATTGTTGGGCAAGCGTGGCAGCGGTGAAGTAACTCCCACCATGCAGGCGGTTGAGATCAGCCGCAATGCAGAGAAGACTAATTTTGAACAGTTGGGACTTGCCCCTCCCATTACACAGACCATGACCACCTATGTCCTCGGGGATGATCTGTACGATGAGTCGTTCAGCATTGACACCCAGGCAGGTGAGTTCATGGGTGAGTATGGCGTGGGCGTTTCCGAGTCAATTGGAGTCGGAGAACCAAAGAAGGTCACCGCCATGGAGATCTGGTTGTTCGATAAAAATGATATCAAGACTGCCACAAAAGTGTTGATGTCCAAACATGCTTACAATGACCCTGCCATTCGTGCGCGCCTTGAGCCCAAGGGTGAGTTGGTGGTTGTCGAACCGCAGGCGCAGGTTCTGCTCGAGACTGCAACCCTGCAGTTGCTTGTCACCGTTGTGGATTTGGAATACGGAAACGGAGCAATGCCAGCAGACAGTTACTTTGATCGCATCACACTCGAATTGGCGATCTGGCCTCGACAGGGCTAAAAAAAATAAATGGATAACAAAAAGACCGTTTCGTTCCTGGAGACGGTCTTTTTGTTATCCAAATTTGAATTTTAAACTCAGGATCGATCATTCAATTTTTAGGATCTTGAATTTGATCTTGCCGCCGGGGGCGTCAGCTTCGGCGAATTCGCCCACTTTTTTATTTAACAAGGCGTGCCCGATGGGGGATTCATGTGAAATTCTACCTTTGCGTGGATCGGCCTCCGTTGGACCTACAAGGTGATAGGTTTCAGGCTCATCACTGCCTTCCTGAATGGTCACATGTGAACCGATAAAGACAAAATCCTGCCCCGAGGATTTTTCAATAAGGATGGCATTGCGAAGAATGGCTTCGATCTCCTGGATGCGCCCTTCAAGAAAGCCCTGATCTTCCTTGGCCTTGTGATAATCGGCATTCTCTGAAAGGTCGCCCATTTGGATGGCAGAGCGCAGCCGTTGGGAAAGTTCTTCCCGTTTTGATCCTTTTAAGTCCTGTAGCTCTGCCTGAAGTTTTTCTTCACCTTCGGGGGTCAGGTAATTGGGTTGGGTCATGTAAATCTCTCCTCTCGTATATTATATTTGATGGGTGGGCGGAAGGGGAAGGACTTTGTTCCCCCTCGGTTGAAAAAACGAATTACGGTTTTTCAAAGGGATTGAAAAGCTTTTGATGTTCTTCAATGGCGTAGCGGTCGGTCATGCCCGCGATGTAATCACAGATCGTGCGTTCAAGACCACGTTTTTCAATGAAGAACTGGACATGGTCAGGCAGTATGGCTGGTTCAGTGCGATAGGCCTGGAACAGATCCGATATCACCCGTTCCGCCTTGACTTGCATTCGCACCACACGGAAGTGACGATACAGTTTTCGGTAGAGCAGGTCCTTCAATTCGCGGTTGCGGCGCTGCATCTCTTCGCTATATCCAATGATGTTGTGCTTAAGCTTTTGAATATCCAGCGCGCTTTTAACCTTGCTGTCTTTGATGCGTATTTCAGTTGTCTGCAGCATATTTGTCACCATCAAGCCAACCAGTTGACGGATCATGCGGTGGCGTTCCATGTCGCTCAGGATTGAGCCGCGCCAGTTGTAAGTTTCACGCAGAATTTCCCACAGCGCAACACCATCCAGTGTTTGCGGGGTGATCATGCCGGACCGCAGGCCATCATCCAGGTCGTGCGTTGTGTATGCCAGTTCATCTGCCACATTTGCGATTTGTGTTTCAAGATTGCCGCGCAGTTCGGGGTTGAATTCGCTGGCGTCAGAGATGTCGTATTCTGATTCGTGCTTGACCATCCCCTCCCGTACTTCCCAGGTGAGATTCAAACCAGGGAATTCAGGATATCGCTGTTCCAGTTCGGTCACGATACGCAGGGATTGTTTATTGTGGTCAAAGCCGCCAAAGTCCTTCATCAGGCGGGCTAGGGCAACTTCGCCGGAGTGACCAAATGGCGAGTGTCCCAGATCGTGTGCCAGGCAGATGGATTCAACCAGGTCTTCGTTGCCGCCCAGGGCACGCGCCAGAGTTCGTCCGATCTGGGCAACTTCCAGGGTGTGGGTCAGGCGGGTGCGGAAGTAGTCGCCTTCGAGGTTGAGGAAAACCTGGGTCTTGTATTCCAGTCTGCGAAAGGCCGTGGTGTGCAGGATGCGGTCGCGGTCACGCTGAAAGGAAGTGCGGTAATCGGGTTCGCCATCCAGAAAGGCACGGCCTTTGGTGTCCTTGCTGCGCATTCCATAACTGGCAAGGCTTTTATCTTCAATGTCTTCCAATTGCTGTCGGGTAAAAAACATAAGTTGGCCTTTTTAGACGAAACTGCCATTGCGCCCTTTGAGTTATCTCAGGTATTACGCAATGGCATTGTGTGTTGGGCAGGAGAGGGTCGCATCCTCACAGGTACACGATTCGGATCAAGTCCGTCATGATGACCGACTGCAAGATACCCCCATTTTACCATGTGGAAAGTGTGAACATGAACTTTCTCACCCAATTCATTTAATGCCGGTCATGGGAGAATTAGCCTGCCCAACAAGTGGTTTTTTAATGAAAGGGAATTCGTGTTCGATCTGGGCAACTTTTGAGATTTTCATAACAACCTCGATCTGGTCTTGAGGTGTGTTTGCGAAGGCATTGTCTTTCAAGTGTTCTCCTTTTTTCAACACCCTTTTCACTTGTACTGTGTACCAGACCAATAAACTCCTGCATCACTTCCAACCGGCAGGCTGCCATCCATTACCAAGAATAACGGCAAGTGTGATAATGCCTCCAGAATTTGACGCGCAAATGACATATAGACTGCTTCCACATCAATCTGTTCTTCTTTGACCCAGCGTCTCATTCGCACTTCAATCCTTTCTCTTTTATCTCGCTTGGTATTTCTGAACTCATTGCAGATAGTTGTGCATTGCGGCTCATCACAATTCCAGAAATCATCATGGCTAATGTCACTACTTGTCCTTGATTATCAAGTTTCATCATTTGCTTGAGCTTTTTCTTCACTTTTGTGTATACTCGGTAACAATCAGTCATTTTGGCAGCACCTCTTTGGTTTCGTCACCTTGAGTCTACCTTATGACTGATTTCTACCTTATTTGTACCGTAGAGAATCCAAATATTAAAATTCTCGAATAACACCCGTAAGGAGTAATATGAACACAGACTCTATTGCCAAATGGCAGCATAATCACATTTTCGGACAGGATAAGGTGCGGTCCGGAGAAAAACGCACACTGATCGTCATCATCATAACGGCTGTGATGATGATCGTCGAAATCCTGGTCGGAATTTTCTTTGGCTCAATGGCACTTCTGGCAGATGGCATCCACATGGGGTCGCACATGGTTGGTCTGTTGATCACGCTAATTGCATATGTCTATGCCCGTAAATACGCCCATGATGACAGCTTTAGCTTTGGAACTGGAAAGGTGAATTCACTTGCCGGATATACCAGCGCGATCCTTCTTGTTATGTTTGCACTGGTAATGGGCTGGGAAAGTGTGCACCGGCTTATCAACCCGGTGGAAATTCAGTTCAATATTGCGATTGCGGTTGCCTTTATCGGATTGGTTGTCAATGGGGCTTCCATGTTCATCCTGGGTGAGGAGGGGCACGACCACGGTGGACACGACCATGCCGAACACGACCACCACGACCATGCTGAACATGACCACCATAGAGCGGGTACAGATCACAATTTGAAAGCCGCTTATTTGCACGTCTTGACTGATGCCATGACTTCTGTCCTGGCCATTTTCGCCCTGTTGGCAGCCAAGTATTTTGGCTGGATCTGGGCGGACCCTCTCATGGGAATTGTCGGCGCCATTCTGGTTGCACGCTGGTCCTTTGGCTTGATCGGCGGCGCCAGCAAGGTGCTGCTTGACCACCAGATCCCTCTCGAGATTCGCAAGCGGATCATTGGAATTGTGGAAAGTTATAAAGATACACGCGTTTCTGACCTGCATCTATGGTGCATTGGCCCCGGCATTTATTCAGCCAATATGTCAGTAGTCACCAAGTATCCCGACTCGCCGGATAAATATAAAACCCTGATCCCAGCCGATGCGGGGGTTGTACATGCCACGGTGGAAGTCCATTCCTGTCCGGATTGATGGGCATAATCAGTAGTTCCAGACCGGATCGGGGTGCAAAGGATGCTGAACAGGATGTTTCGCCAACAACTGCATCCGAGTATCTGGAAATGCAAGCGAGACTTGAACATTGCGGTTGACCTGACACTAATCCCATATCATGGGAAACCTTATGAAGACACGAAAGAAATTGTGCGCGGGATGCCGAAATCCGGGACAACCCATTTTCATGGCTATGCTACCTCAAGCATCCATTACAAGGTCCAAAACGTTTTTGGTTATCTCTGCGCCGCTTAGCGCTTCTTCTCAGTCGTGCGATTGTATGTTTATGGGACTCGACTGAGGTCGTTCAACATCAACCTTGTTTTACGCTTTCGTGAAGTACTGACAATACCCTCTCTTTCATGGGATTAAGATCTGGAATTGGCAACCCAAGCCATGACCAAGCAATATATGTGAGGATCAAAAAAGAATGAAAACCGCTACGCACGACGAACTGATAAATGAAGTTATGCATCATATTCAGACCGACCCCCATAAAGGGGCAATGGGTCTTTCTGATTTTATTTTGGGCGCACAGGACGGTCTGGTGAATGTGCTCGGGGTTGCCCTGGGCATTGCCGTCGCCACGAATGACGCGCATATTGTTTTGGTGGCGGGGCTTGCCACCACTTTTGCCGAATCCATTTCGATGGGTGCGGTGGCATATACCACCACTTTGGCTGATGCGGACTTGTATCAAAGCGAACGTGAGCGCGAATATCGGCATGTTATCGAAGCGCCCAACCTTGAGATAAAAGAGGTCCATGATATTTATGAAAGCAAGGGCTTCAAGGGAGAATTGCTTGAGCGCATCGTGTCGACCATTACAGCCAATCGAGATGTGTGGGTGGCAGTGATGATGGCGGAGGAACATAAACTCTCGCCAGTGGATCGAAAATCCGCATTTCGTGCCGCCTTGATTGTAGGCTTTTCAGCGATCGTTGGTTCGCTTGTACCGTTATTCCCATTTATGTTATTGTCTGTTCAGGTAAGCATGTGGTTGTCAGTGCTGGTCACTGCATTGACGCTGTTTGCCATCGGGGCATATAAAGCCCGTGTGACCGTTGGCAAACCCGTTAAGAGTGGGCTTGAAATGGCAGTGATCGGGACCGTTAGCGCACTGGCTGGTTATCTGGTAGGGTTCCTGCTTAAGGTTCCGGCAGTGCCGTAAAAGGAGATCAATCAATGACAGGACCATCCAAACGACTCGAAGAAGCGCGCAAGGCTTTTAAGCAGGGCGATAAGCAGGCTTCCGCCCATGCCCATACTCACAAATCCATCTCACAGGCGGCGGAGGAACACGGCGGCGTAGAGAGCCAATATCTTGGTGAGATGGTTTACGGCGGTCTGGACGGCATCATTACCACGTTTGCGGTAGTCAGCGGCGTGGCAGGTGCACAACTTGGCACGCCTGTCATTCTCATCCTCGGACTGGCCAACCTTTTTGCTGACGGCTTTTCCATGGCAACAGGCGCGTACCTCTCGACCAAAAGTGAGCATGAATATTATCGCAAGGAATGGGAGCGCGAAGCGTGGGAGGTGGAACATTTCCCCGATGGCGAACGTGCCGAGTTACTTGAGGTCTATCTGAAGCGTGGTTATTCAGCGGATGAAGCGCATAAATTGGTCGAAATCCAAAGCGGCGAGCCGCAACGCTGGGTGAAAGCCATGATGTTGGATGAATTAGGCATGCTGGAGGATGAGAGTAACCCTCTCGTCAACGGGCTGGTGACGTTTGTGTCATTCGTCATAGCGGGTGCGGTTCCATTGATCATCTACCTGCTTGGGCTGGCGCTGCCGATTTCTTCTGAGGCGGCATTCCCCATTTCCATCGGACTATCGGCCCTGGCTCTCTTTGGCCTGGGCGCATCAAAAGTGCTGGTTACCAAACTCAATCCCATCCGCAGCGGCCTGGAAATGCTGATCGTCGGCGGGCTGGCGGCGGGCGTGGCGTACGTTGTCGGCGCGCTGTTGAAGGGAATTGGCGGCTAATACAATCGTAACGGAAGTTTCGATCATTAAATCTGTGCCCATTATAAATTTTTCATAATACTTCCAGAACGGCATGCAGGTCGCTTGCTCTGGAAGGACAGGTCTTACATGTGGTGCTTGATCGTTTCAGTATTCGTGAGATAGTGTTCTTTGCAATGAACCAATTGATACCAGGCAGAGGTCGTCATTTTAGAATTGCAGGGTTCTTGCTTAATCATTATCCGGCAAAAAGGAACGATGGGTGAGTGCACCGGAATGATTTGCGTCAAGAGCCAGGACTTCGGTAAATTGTTGCCGGGCTGCCGGTGTATTTCCCAAACCCATATAGCCCAATGCCATCATGTAATGACAATGTGCGCGGTTAATGAGGTTGGGGTCCTTCTCAAACACAAGGAAGTCGGGCAGTGAGACCGCAAAATAATCGATCCTGACATTATCGTTAATGTGAGTCTCTCCATAGTTCACCAGTCTATTGAAGATGACCAGCGCTGCAGCGGTGCGCCCCAGTTTTTGATTGGACAATCCCTGATAGAAAATCATTTCGGGCGGTTGGTCGTTGTAGAACATTGCGGAAGTTGGTTCGCTTAGCCCGGTCGCCGCGCGTTCAAAATATTGGCGGGCATATTCATGTTCTCCAAGTGCTTCATGGGCGCAGCCAAGATGGTACAAAATATCATTTTCTTGCGCTCCATATAATTTTCCTTCACCCAGGTTATGCGGATACGTTTGCGCCTGCATCAACAGGTCAATTGCCTGATGAGCTTTTCCACCTGCCAATGCCGTTCTGGCTCTTTCCACCAGACTGGTGATGTACTGCCTGCTAACCTTTCCCTCACCGCCTTCCCACGGATGAAAGTTGCGCTGCATCAAGTATTGGTATGCATCAGATGAACGGCCTTGTAGATTGAGTAAAGAGATGTATTCGATTGCAAGATCGTCACGCTCTTCCACCAGATCAAGATGCTTCTGTAAAACAACCAGACGCTCGGCTGGTGTGCGGTTAAGTTGTTTGTAGAGTTGGTCAAGCTCAAAGAATACCCGCGCATCAGCCGGGTTCAGTGTGAAAGCCGTTTCAAAACAAGTCAGCGCTTGTTGTGGGTCATTGCGTTTGTTGAAGTAGACAAGTCCTAAATTTCGATGCACGGTGGGGAAATCCGGATCAAGTTTTCGCGAGCTTTCCCAATTGGCAATCGCCTCTTCATAGCGGCGGTGGGCGTACCAGAAATTTCCAAGATAATAGGGAGCACGGGCATCCTGTGGATTTGCACGTTGCGCGGCTGTAAGAATGTTCACATCTTCGAGACGGTTTGGAAAACAATAGTCACTTGGTAAAGAGGAGGCGCGATGATACATCTCGGCCGCAGCCTGATTCTGTCCCGATTGACTTAGTACCCAGCCGAGGGTATATGCTGCCATTGGGTCAGACGGGACTTGTTCAAGCAGTTTAATCGATTCATCAAATAAGCCTGCATGGGCATAATCGAGAGCCAGTTCAATATACGTGGTGACTTTTTGGCGGACGATTTTCTCAAAAGTGAGATCGCCATCCAGGAGGAAACGCTCCCAGCATGCGCCATACTCCATCGGGTCTGCCATCAGGCTGCGGGTCGATTCGAGGCGGGCAGCATCCACCTGTCCAGTCCGGCGCAGTAATCCAATCTTGAGATGACGCGCTTTGTGATGACGTCCGTTTCGATGTAGGGCGCGGTCAACATGATCGAGCGCCTGTGTAAAATCCCCTTTTCGGCTGGTCAGACATGCGAGTTCAAAATAAGCGGCATCCTGCCACGCCGCATTCCAGACCGCTTTGTGAAATGTCTCAAAGGCTTCGTCGTAACGGGCCTGCATTGTGAGGGTCAAGCCCAGGTTGTAAAATGGCTCGCCGTCATATGGATTTGGGTTACGCGTGGTCAGGCGCAGAATCGCCTTGCGAAAGTATGCCTCGGCTTCCATGAATTTTCCACGCCGATAAAGCACCAGGCCCATGGCATTGTTACAGCGGCTTTCGCCAGGGTCGCGCCGGAGGGCTTCGAGATAATACGGTTCTGGTTCATAAGTGGCGTGGCGATATTGTTCGAGATGTAGTCCATTTAGAAATAACTCTTCAATGCTCTCAATCTCTTCTGGCGCCCGGGCTGGGCTGGCGGGCGCTGGAATTTCAGGTTTTTCGTCAGACACTGGAGTGTACGCCAGTAAAAGGGAGTTTTCAGCGAAAATCTTAAGAGACACATCCTGAGGCTTGGTTTCAGTGGGTAGAACGATACTTTCAAGGAGTGTATGTTCCGGGTCGAGTGTTGCTGATTTTTCGTACAGGGTCTGCCCCTTGCAGGTCAGCTTCACAGTCGCTGTGCAGAGTGCAGATGTGTAAACGCCAAATTTGGCTGTGTTGTTTTTTACTTCCAGACTGAGCGCGGCGTGTTCGTTTGCATTGCACGCCGGGCCAATTTTTTTATAAGGCATAAATATTTGAGTGAAGGATTTTTCCTCACCGGGCTGTATCCATGAGAAATCGGGTTGGTTGTCAGTGTAGCCTCCGCACATCAACTCGATGTAGGGACCGTCTTCGTCAGTCAGTTGCCTGTCCCATGCCTGACCAAATTCGCCATTGCCCCATGTCCATTGCTTCTTGCCGGGGACTACATTATGATTGGCGATGTGTAACATGCCGGCCTCAGCGCGGTGGTCATAATCACCCATAAAATCAAAATCGGAATGATATGCCATGTACGAGGTTGGAACGGGGATATTCTTATAACGGCTGATGTCGGTGCCGGGGGCATAATTTACTTTATAGTACGTGTCTGTGGCAATCGGGAAACTGGATACGTCACGCTTGCCATGATCCATCACTGCATGAACATCTGGCGGAAAAACGGACTGGTACTCGTCGTGAACGGATACTGCAGGGTTTGCCCACCATAGAAAGGTTTGCGGTTCGGAAGTGCGATTGTAAAGGCGGACGCGAATTTCAAGATACGCACGGTCGGGGTGGAGCGTGAAACCGTGCATGCCTTTGGTGCGAAACATTTTTTCGATCTCTGAACACCATACAGTTTTACTTCCGTCCTCATGTGTTTCGATCCGCCAGTCCAATGGGTCAAACGTACTGGGGCGATGGTGTTGAGGCCAATTAAACTCGATGCCGCCTGAGATCCACGGACCTGCCAGGCCCACCAACGCAGGCTTAATCACATGGTTGTAATAAACGAAATGATAGCCATTGGTCTTGTCAAGAGCCATTTGTACACGTCCGCCGATCTCTGGCAGGATCATGATCTTGAGGTAGCTGTTTTCGAGATACAGGGCGGTATATTCTTTATCCTCTTTCTCATCGAATACGCGGTCGATCACTGCATGCGGATAGACAGATCCACTGCTGCCCTGATATACCCGCTTTTCAAGGAACATTGGGTTTTTATTGGGTGCGCCAATTTTGTAAGTGGGGATGGTAACGATTTCTGCCCAGGCCTTTACATCGTCTGACATACTTTATTTTCTCCTTGAATCAAACTCAGCGGCAGAGAAGTACTATCGCGTATCACCAGATCCGTCTGCAGGATGGTCGTATTTTCAATGTGGTCTGCTGCGGTTCCTTCGATCTGTGCCAACAAGGTTTTGACTGCAAAAATCCCCAGTTCACGCAGGGGGTGCTTGACTGTAGTTAGGGATGGGCTAAAATGAGCCGCTTCTGCCATATCATCAAATCCCACTACGGCCAAATCAATTGGCACATGAATCCCGTGGGCATTGGCATAATGCAATACGCCCAAAGCCATCTGGTCATTACTTGCAAATACAGCGTTCATTTGGGGATATTTCTGGATTAGCTCAGCAAAGGCCGATTCTCCACTCGAGGAAGACCAGTTGCCTTGCACCCAATACTGATCTGACACCTCTTCTCCAGCTGCTTTGAGCGCAATTTCCCAGCCTTGTTTACGCTGTCGGGCTTCAAGCCATTCCAACGGCCCGCTGATAAATCCAATCCTGCGCCTGCCCAACGACAACAAATATTCCACTGCTTTACGCGCACCGCCAGAGTTATCGATGCTGATGGTGGGGTAGGCGGGATTCGTGTGGCTCTTTAAAAAAATGATCGGCGGACAAAACGAAGGCAGGCAGGTCTGTACCAGGGAAACATTATCATTGATTTCGGGCGCAGCAAAGATAATGCCTTCCACATGATGTGCAATCAAGGATCCAATTAATGACACGATATTTGACGAGTTGAAATGCGGCAGTTCTTTAATTAACAATGTGTAATTTGAGGCTTCGCATTGTTCGGTAATGCCATTGAGTGTCTGTGAAACGCCTACATATTTCAACCCGGCAATGATCACTCCAAATGTATAACTTCGCTTCTGCACCAGGCTCCTCGCCAATGCAGATGGTTGGTAGCCCGTGTCGGCAATTGTTTTTTCGACAAGTTTGCGCGTTTCCGTCGCCACATTAGGGCTCTTATTGATTACTCGTGAAATGGTCTGAGTTGAGACATGACACATTCTGGCAATATCTTTGATGGCCACTTTTTGAACACGAGGGTTTACCATATTTTTCTCTCTAAAAAATTGACCCTAAAGCCATTTCAACGAATAAAATGAGCCTGGGTTAGCGTACCCCCGGGCGGAATAATTACAAATTCATCCCCTGCTTGTTCAAGACCGATGGCAATTTCCACCAGCCGTTGTAGATAGTCGTCAGATCCAAGTAATTCTTCGTAGCGCATTCCCCAGCGGGCGCAGTAAGCAGCAATTTCCTGCGCTTGCGGACGGTAGGTTTCCAACTCTGCTTGATTACGTGCCACCATCGTCAGGCGGCGGTAATGACAATATTGAGTATCCATAACAAAGGCGGCTGTCTCCACACCGTATTTTTCTTCGTACTTGCGGCTCTCTGCCAGTGGATTTGAGCCGGCTTCAAGCCAGCCTTTGGACAGGTAATAGGTACCGGGTTCTTTTTTCATTTCACGAAGGTATGCCTGATACGAGCCAAGAAGGATTGCGATGCAATCATCGGTGCGCGGGATGAGAAGAAAATGTTTGCCCGCATTAATGCCATCCAATCCATTTCCACACAGACCATAGCCCAATATGATCAAACTGGGTTGTTCGATGCCGTCTATTGCCTGTTGAAGAGTCTTGCGCAGGTTTTTCGGGACGACGTGCAGCCCATAATCGAAAAAGGTGATATTTGAGTCAAAGCCGTCTGGCAGCAGGTTCTCAAGCCAGTGTTGAAAAACCTGGCAAGCCAAAATAACGATGGGTTTGTTTGGCATGGAAAATTCGTTCTCGTTTTGCTTCGCTCTCATATCTGGCTTTTCCCGTTATAGCGCTGGGCGAAATTCACCGCCTGTCGCTGTGCCATCCAATTACAGATATCCCTCAGATCTGCAACCGGCATATTACTATAGGGCAGTGCCTGTAAGTAGTTTGGTGGACCGAATTCAGGTGTCAGGGTGCTGATTTTTTGGCCGCTGGCAATTTGCGCATCCCAAACCATCTGCCACCACTGTTCATGGGCTTCCAGGTGACGCTGATACTCTGGCGCTCGCGGATCCGATACCTGTGGACCCTGTTCATAGCCAACGCGTGTATGCAAATGAATGCAGTGTTTGGCGCACTGTTGGATAATATCAAACTCGGTATCCAATAAACGTTCGCACACACAAACCCAATGACTGAGGTCAAAACACAGATGTAAATTTTCGAATTGTTGGATCAATCGCCGGGTAACCCAGGGATTGAACAATATTCGTCCGCGGTGTGTTTCATGGGTGACAGGGATGTCGAGAGTGGATTCAGCCGCTAACGCCTGGTCAAAAAAATCCCGGCTTTGTTCTTCGCTCCAGGCATCCCTTCCACTGTGGCTGTTGATGATGATCGGCTTCAATGCGCGGCTTGTTTCAATTTGTGTGCAAAATGAATCGTAATGCTCTGCCACACTGCCGCCTTTGGTCGAGATCATGGCGATATAGTCAAAACCATATTGGTCGAGCAATTCACGAAACCGCGCCTGATTCTCCGGGGCAGGGATCGATGTTTCGATCACGCTGTACCCTTCGGATCGAATACGCGGGAAAGCTTGTTCCCAGTCTTCAGTGATCCCCCACAAATGCCTGGTTAATCGTAGTTCCATCTTTTATCTCCTGTTGGGTGAGGCTTGGTTCACCGATCAACTAAAATTCATCAAAGGCGATCTGGGTTGGGGGAACACCAAGATTCTTGAGCATAACCGTGGCAGCCTGGATCATTGCAGGGGGACCGCAGAGAAAGTACTCGATACTCTTTGGGTCCGGGTGTGCGTCAAGATACTCGCGCTTTAGGACATCATGAATAAAGCCTGTATGCGACTGCCATTTGTCCTCTGGTTGTGGTTCGGACAGCGCAGCATGGAAGCTAAAGTTTTTATTTTGTGCCGCAAGATTTTCGAAATAATCCAGGTAGAACATTTCCTGCAGAGAGCGCGCTCCATACCAATAACTCACACGGGTTTGTGTTTTTTGAGTCTCCAGAAGATGGGAAAGATGAGACCGTAACGGCGCCATCCCCGCGCCGCCGCCCAGATAGATAAGCTCCCGTTCCGTTTCCTTGATGTGAAATTCACCGAATGGACCAGCCGCTGTGACAATATCGCCCGGCTTCAAGCTAAAGATATACGAGGAACCGCATCCAGCATTACAGTCCACGCCCCGCGGCGGAGTGGCGATGCGGATATTGAAGCGAAGTTGTTTGTCTCTGGCGGGGTTGGTCGCCAATGAATAATTACGGCGGCAAGGGCTGGGGTTACCTGCCTTGAACTCGAAAATATGCTGGGATTGCCAGGCAATGGCATAGGGTTGTTGGACTTCAATATTCTGCAGTGTCCGCTGTTCGTAAACTGGAATGTCGATCTGCAAATAGTCCCCGGGTTGATACTCCAGTTTTGGAGAGCTGCTTTCCGGTTCGAGTACCAACTCCTTGATGAAGGTGGCAACATTATCGTTGCTAACCACGCGGAAAGTGTAGGTGGCGGCTGGGGCAGTTACGCCATATCCACTGGCTGAGGTCAAGTCCAACTGGAGTTTGTTATGGCTTTCGCGTACTGCGTAGGTTTTGATCCCAACACACACGGGCAGCCGCTGGGGAGATCCGTCCCGAATGTCAAACCGTCCATTGTGCTTGGCGCATTCGATCAGTGAGCCTTTTACGAAGCCATCAGCCAGGTGCGCATTGCCATGGGTGCAGATGCCATCGGTGGCATGGAATGTATCCCCGGCGGTCCGATAGATGGCATACGTCTTGTTGTCATGATCGAAGCGAAGCACATCCTCCCTCTGCAGCAGGCTGGCATCACAGACTTCGATCCAACCTTCGATAATCGGCCTGCCTGCACCGCTGATCACTTGTGAACCGGCATACATCTCCATGCGATCAGCGGGCGCTGGAAGTTGGCGTTGAACGAAATAAGAAGGATCTTTGGATTGACGGATCAGTGCGGGGATGATCTCCCGATAGGCAGCCAATAAACCATTGTAAGGCGCCGGGTTATCCGCTTTGACCAGCTCATGCAGTTTGGACAGGGCATGGTAGGGGACCAATGGGAACATGTGGTGCTCAACGTGATACCCCATATTCCAGTAAAGGTAGCGATTGATGGTATTCATATAAACAGTGCGGGTGTTGAGACGATGGTCGAGGACATTCTCTGCCAGCCCGGCGTGTTGGGTTAATCCGTAGATAACTGTCAGCCATGTCCCATAAAAATTTGGCAGTACGATATACATCAATGGCAGCATATTTTGGGTATATACGGAAAGAGCAATGACCGCAGCATAGATGATGAAGTAGATGCGCGCCCTGAGAATGACATTCCAATATTCCGATTCGGGGATGTAGGTGCGTTCTTCCGGTGTAAACCTGCCTGCACAGTGCAGCAACATGCCCCGCGTGTATTGGATCGCGGAGGGGATATGGGTAAATTTGAGGAGTATGGCACGGAGGTCTGCAGGACGCGGCACGGCAATTTCAAGGTCACGTCCCACGATGCTTGTATCACTGTGGTGACGGGTATGGCTCCAGCGCCAGGGGATTGATTCGCGCCTTATCATGAAGGATGATATTTCATAAAGAGCGTTGTTCATCCAATCCGTTTTAAAGGCTGTGCCGTGGCTGGTTTCATGCCAGCGAGAATCGGAAACTGTGGCATACAATATGCCGTAAATTGCAAAGGGGATGACCGACCACCAACTCCCCCAAAGTAAATAACCATAATAGCCGGAAATAAAAAGCAGGGCAAACCAGAGCAGGGTATCTTGAATTGCGGGGCTGTCACGCCGTTCCAATAGCTCGCGCATCTTTTCCTTTGAGATGGGAGATGCGTACCACTTGGCGTCTGCCAGGCCTTGTTCCATCGCCAGGGCGGCATTTTTTCCGGTCAGACTGTAATCATTCAATTGGGTTTTGCTTTTTATTTTTTGGGACATGTGATCCTCTTAACCTGACGGCTGCAGGTGTATAAATCTGCAGCCGTCAGAATTTTTATGTGCTTCCGAACTACCAATAATTTTTAGAGCTCCAACTCCGTCCGCAGTTTGAGCTCACCTTTTTCACGTAATTCCGTTCTTCTGGCGCGAATCCGCTCGACGTTGATGGGGAAGCTTCCATATTCGAGAACGGTCTGATACATCTTTACGGCGTTGGGTACGGGAACTGCGTCATGTACTTCACTCGATGAGCCAATGAAAATGCCTGCCTGTGGTCCGATCTTTTCCACCAGTTCAAGCGTTTCATCTTCCACGTCGCCAAGGGTGCCGTTGGGGAGGGTGTGCATGCAGCACACATTCCCAAAGAGTAGTTTGTGTGGATATTCCTTCCTGATCTCAAAAATATCGTTGCAGTTATTGCGCTCAATGGGGTTCAATCCATCTGCTCCCAATTCATCAAAGATCAACGGCAGGAATTTTCCATACCTGCCATCGGTATGATAGAGGAATTTCATGCCTTTTTCCTTGACTGGTTCGGTAATCCATCGCCAGCGGGGCAGTCCCTGCTCACGGACAAACTTGGGGCTGAAGATGGGCCCTGTTGTCCCGGAAATATCCTCGCCCATAAACATCAACGGGACAGCACTTACTTCGGCGTACGCTCTGGCAATATAGGCAGAGAATAGGCCAGTGCAATCCATGATGTGCGAAACCAGTTCGGGGGCATCGTAAATGGCGAGCGAGAACAACTCCATATCCATGAAGGTGTATGCGTCAGTAATGGGACCTTCCACCGCGCCTATGTAAACAATGTCGTGTTCGGCCAGGGTTCCTTGAATCTGGCGGATAACAGGCTGGTACCAATCCCGCACATCTTCATAACATGGCTTTTGGGGCATATGTTTTTCGAGTTCGGCTAGCGTTTTGAAGGGCCGTTTCGAAATCCAGGCGGTGTCACCTGCCTGTGTGACGCCCCATTCAGAAGGATCCACCCCAAAGAAGCGAATCCAGTTTGTGACTTTCCCTCCCATCCAGTGGTTGACGGGGTCATAGACAGAACGAGTGATATTAACCCCAATGGTATTCCAGGCTTTGGCATTTACTTCTATCAATTCCTGGAAGCTGTAGGTTTTGGATGAGTCAAAGCCGCCGTGTCGGACAAGGATTTCCCGATTGTCCAGGTAGTCGTAGGTCATCAGACGGTCAATGGGTTCCCAGTTAAGCGCTTTCTTGAATCTTTCAAGGTTGTTCATATTAGATCCTTTTGCTGAAGATTTTTACAAGGGTACAGGGAAGGTATTCATGCCCGTTCCAAAGCGGACGTTTAAATTCCAGTCTGCGATGGCGCCGGGAGCGATCATGGCAACTCGTTTTTTGTCCCAGGCAACAGCCAGGCTGTCATAGAAGCCGGTCATCGGTTCGGGGGCGGCAACTGATTCCGTACTGATGGCGCCTTCGTCGATCCACAATCCAAGGTAAGGGATCAGATTCGAATCCCATTCCATAAACAACCAATCGTTTGAAGGACGGTTGATCAATCCCGACCAGTCGGCGCGGATATCGGGCAGGACGAAAAATTTCCGGGCTAGATGCTGGGATGGTGAGCCGATGTGGTCAATGCGGACGCGATCGCCGTTTTGCTTTACTGCTTCCTTCCAGCTGAAACGGGTTTCCGGAATTCCCCAGCCGTAGGCTTCGGGGAGGGCGTTGCAAACCTCTTTAACCTGCGGCGGAAAGATGACTTCGGCGTCCTGGTCGCAGATAAATTGCGGATGGGCCGACCACAGGTAGGGCATGGGCTCCTGACCAAGGTTTACCAGTCGGTAGGATAGCTGCAAAGTGAATGGGGCGATGTATTCGGCGGTGCGTGTCAGGCGATAGGGCAGGACAGGACCGGTTACGCTGAGAGTGAGCTTCCCGTTGGCTGCCTGTTCCACTTCCCACGGCAAAGTCCATACTTCACCATGGTCAGGCAGGGGGAAGCCATGATGTGCTCCGGGCACGGGATAGTTGCAGGCAACGATGGTCGGGAACATTTCGTCCCAACCGCTCATATCCTGTTCTGTGAACGGCGAGCCATACGGCACTTTTTGAAATGGTCGAGCGCCTGGACCGATCAGCCATTCGCGTTGGCTGCGCTTGTCGAACAACGAAACCAACTTGGCACCCATCTCGTGGACAATGACCGTTATCAGGTTTTCATTTTCCAGTGTCCAGGCGTTGACTCCATGCCAGGTAGTTTGACTGATCGTGGAATTCATGGCAGGTTCCTGTTTAATTTTTCTGCTGATTCAAATGAGCAGGATGATTTTTAGAGTGATAAATAAGGTGTTTGCTGGATTGTGTTGACCATTGCCCAAAAGTTTTCCATTGGTGTGTCCAATTGAACGTGATGGGTGGGTCCGATGATCAGCCCACCGTTTTTACCGAGTGTTTTCAGGCGGGTCTGGACTTCGGTTTTTACATCCGCCGCGCTTCCAAAGGGCAGGGTATGCTGTTCATCGATGGAACCCCAAAAGCATAATTTGTCACCAAATTCCTGCTTCAATTTTGCCGGGTCCATGCTGGCGGGTTGGATGGGGTTGAGTACGTCCAACCCGATTTCGATCAAGTCGGGAATGATCGGGTTGACGACACCATCCGAATGGTAGGCAACTTTCACCTGCGGATTGATGTTCTTCAATTCAGAGATGAAATTTGCCATGCGCGGTTTGAAGAACTTGCGCCACATCTTCGGCGAGATAATCATTGCGTTTTGCGCGCCAACATCATCGCCCAGCCAGATCATATCCACGCCCATTTGGGTTAGTTTCTTTGCAGCGGTCAAGTGATATTGATAGGGGATGTCGAGCAGGCGTTCGGCAAGGTCTGGTTTGAGGGCGAAGTCGGTCAGCATGCGCTCATAGCCGCGCAAAGCCCAGGCCGTCTCGAAAATGGTTGTGACCGTTACACCGACGATCCAATATTCATCCTTGAAGGTCTTCAACATCCATTCCGCTTCGGTGTATAGTTCGGGACGGTTTGGATCAGGAGCCTGGTATCTATCAATGGCGTCATCCTCAGCCAGCGGGTGGATGTTCATTTCCGTGTAGCGCCCGGCGCCAAATGGCGTTTCGTATTCTGCCGACCTCCAGCCGATGCCCCATTCGTCAACGTATTCTTTTGCATCCTGATAATATGAATTCGCCCAGCCCACGGAGGTCAATAACAGGTCCTGTCCGAGAGTACGTTCCAACTCGTAGGTGTTGCCTCCCCCATGCGGGTTGTGGATCTTATTTTCGCCGCCAAGTTTCATATCTTTTTCGAGGCGGGTGGCAAATTCAGGGGTGAACGATACCTGCATGGGGCATCGATCCGGCTCTTCGTGATTGAGCGCCGTTAAAACGCGTTCGCGGGATTTCATTTAAGCACCCATCAGGCGGACATTAATGCTTTTGCCATTGCCACAGCGCGACTGGCATCGGGCGCGAAGCCGTCTGCGCCGATCTGGTCGGCATAGTGTTGAGTGACCGGTGCGCCGCCAACAATCACCTTGACTTTGTCGCGCAGTCCGGCAGCGTTTAACGCTTTGATGGTGCCCTCGATTGAGGGCATGGTGGTTGTCAGCAAGGCAGACATGGCGACAATTTGCGCGCCTTGATTGCGAACGGCTTCCACAAATTTTTCAGCGGGAACGTCGGTGCCGAGGTCGATAATTTCAAAGCCTGCACCCTCAAGCATCATGGCAACAAGGTTCTTGCCGATATCGTGCAAGTCACCCTTCACCGTTCCAACCACCACCTTGCCGGCCGAAACGACTTCCGCGTTCTTTAGATGAGGCTGGAGCAAAGCCAGCCCTGCCTGCATGGCGCGGGCGGCGATCAGCATTTCAGGAACAAAACATTCACCCTCTTCAAAAAGATGACCCACTTCGGCCATCGCGGCGATCATGCCGTCGTTCAAGATGTTGGATACAGGGATGCCTGCATCGATCGCAGCCTGGACATTCGCCTTGACGGAAGTGACATCTCCCTCCATAACATTGGTGCGGATTTCTATAATAATGGGTTCCATTTTTGCTCCTAATTTTTTTGCCAGTCTTTATATAAACTTGATGGTCGGAAAATTAACCTGCATTGGAAATGCGTGTTCTGGAACTTTCTGCGCGAGCTTGCCGCCATTGCGAGATTGCAACTGCTGCAACCAAAAGCAAGCCAAGCGCCACGCGCTGAATAAAGGTGTTGAAACCAAGCAGGTTCATGCCGTTATTGAGAACTCCAACCAGAATTACTGCGAGAAACGTCCCGACGATCGTTCCTTTTCCGCCGGAAGTGGCAGCCCCGCCGAGGAATACCGCCGTAATTGCCTGTAATTCCAACCCGTTGCCGTTAATTGGATTTCCTGAAGTGGTTCGTGCTGCAAGGAGCACGCCGGAGAGTCCAGCAATGCCGCCCGAGAGCATGTACATGAGGATTTTTATTTTGGAGAGATTGATGCCAGCCAGACGGGCAGCCGTGGCATTCCCGCCGATGGCGTAGATCGCCCGACCGAAGTCGGTGTAGCTCATGAGGATGTGGACAAAAATTGCCACGATCACCAAAATTACCGTCAAAACTGGAATGCCCGTCCACTTTGCGCCGCCCAATGCCGGGATTGCCGCATCTTCCAGAAAGCGTCCCTGAGCCAGCCATGTGAAGGCGGGCTGTGTCATGACGCCGACTGGCTTGCCTTCAGGCGCCAGTAAAAAAGCGAACCCGGCAAAAGCCGCCAGCGTGCCAAGCGTGGCGATCGTTGGATTGACCCGCAGGGTGGTGACGATCGCGCCGTTGATCGCTCCGGCGATCATGCCTGCAATAATTCCTGCCAACACTGCGATCCCCACGTTGCCGGTGAGGAAACTGAGTGACCCAATTGTTCCTACGCCCACAAGCACAGATGCCGCGACCACTGAACCAATTGACGCGATCGAACCGACGGAAATATCCAGTCCGCCGGCAATGATCACAACCGTCTCACCGATTGCGATCAAACCGACAATGACAACCGCCTGAGCCAGGCTGTTCATGAGGTTCTGCCAGGAGAAGAACTTGTCGCCCCCATCCATTCCAAACCAGCCGCTGACGATGGTGACGAGGAAGACAAGGAATACGAGCGCAAACATCAGCGAGAGGTTATCTGTGCCGATAAAGCTGACGGCTCGCTTCAATGTTTCGCCGCCGTTCACTGGGGCTGTGGTTTGTTTCGTCTGTTTTTCGCTCATAGTATGCTGTCCTTCTGATTTGATATTTCAGTCGCTTTTGGATTCGCCGCAAAATGATCTTTTATCGCCAGCCCGAGGACTGCCTCTTCGGTGGCGGTTTTTCCATCCAACTCTCCGCTGATCCGCCC
>JAIFNG010000017.1 GCA_020047815.1 Anaerolinea sp. | reverse complement strand
GTTCCGGGTCCATTGACGGTAATGTTGGCAGTGGCAGTAAATGAACCACAGCCGCCAGTGTTTGTGAAAGTAACGCTTGTAACGGCAAAGGGAGGTACGGAAGTATTGGTGGCAGTTGCAGGAAGCTGCACCTTAATATCCACATAAAAAGATTTGCCCTGGTTGCCATTGACAATGGGAACCAGTACTCCGCCATTGGTATTGATCCGCCAGTATCCACGATACGCGCCTATGGTGGACGGTGCGGTTAGGTTGACTTCAAGGTCAACTTCCTGCCCGGGGTTTAGGGCGCTGATCGCCTTGGTTGCAGGTGCCCCCATTGATTCTCCGCTGTCAAATACCAGTGAAAAACCTGTCCAGGTACAAGTACCAATATTTTTGATCCGCCATTTTTTTGTGAAAGTCTGGTTGGGAGACATTACCGTTCCATCGGGCACAGTTACATCTGTGATGAACTGTGCCACGTTACAATTTGTTGTAGCCGTGGCGATTGGAGTATTGGTCGATGCGGGAGAAGGAATGGGTGTCAATGTCGCTGGAATAGGGAGCGGAGTAAAGCTCGGCGTAACAATGCTTGAAACTGGTGTCGCACTTAGCAACGCCTCAACAGTTTGCGCGGCTGCAGTGCTGGCGGTATCCTCGATATTTTTGGACGGCAGGTTGCAGGCGCTGATAAATAAGGCCATAATGATTAACAGACTGAAAAAGTTGGTTTTATTTTTCATCTCAATTCTCCTTCATTAAAAAGTATTTTACCGCAGGTTATGTTTCCGTATGTCCTGTCAAATTCTTCCTTTGCAGCGAAGGATTTGGCATCCTGCATGGACGTGTATATAACGGGAATTCTTCATAAAAGTTCCCGTTATTTGCCGGACAGGAGAATCAAAACAGGAGTTGCAACAACTCCTGTTTTTGGTACACCCAATTCTAGATGAGGAAATCTAGGCAGTTTCTACGTGTGCGCCCGCCATCCACAATCCAAGTTGTTCGCGGGTTGTATTTTTTGTTTCTACAACAGCCACGATCTGACCGCGGTACATGACCGCGATGCGGTCTGAGAGTGCCATGATCTCATCCAATTCAGCAGAGATCAGTAAAACTGCCACGCCGCGATCACGCATTTTGATGATCTCGCTATGGATATATTCAATGGAGCCAACGTCCAATCCGCGGGTGGGCTGGTTGGCGATGACCAGTTTCACCGGGCGGCTGAGCTCGCGTGCCACGATCACTTTTTGTTGATTGCCGCCGGAGAGTTTGCCTGCATTGACAAAGGCCGATGGCGTGCGGACGTCGAATGCCTGAATTAGCTTGCGGGCATTCTCATCCAGTGCCTTGGGTTGAATGACACCGTGCTGGCTGAAAGGTGGGCGATAATAATCGCAAAGTGCCATGTTGTCGGTGATACTGTAACTCAGCACAAGGCCATGCCGCTGGCGGTCTTCCGGAATGTGAGCCAGTCCCGCTTCTGTGATCGAACGCGGTGGTTTACCAGTTAAATCTTTCCCGGCAATTGTCACCTTACCGCTGGTAGGATGGCGCAAACCTGTGAGCGCTTCGGAGAGTTCGGTCTGTCCGTTGCCCTGTACACCAGCTATTCCGAACACCTCTCCACCGCGTACCGAGAATGATACGTTATGGACGGTTTCCAGGTCACGTTGGTCGCGGGCTGATAACCCCTCCACCTTAAGGATCTCTTCCGTCGCTTCGTGGTCTTGTTTATCCACTGTCAGGATGACCTGACGTCCAACCATCATGTTCGCCAGTTGGGCAGAATCTGTCTCGGCTGGATTCACAGTGTTGATGACCCGTCCCGCACGCATGACCGTAATGCGGTCTGCCACGGCGAGCACTTCTTTTAGTTTGTGGGTGATGAAGATGATGGAGACACCTCGTGCAGTCAGGTCATGCATGATGCGGAAGAGGTCTTCGGCTTCCTGCGGGGTCAGCACCGCAGTCGGCTCATCAAGGATTACGATCTTTGCGTGCCGATACAGGGTTTTGACGATCTCAACGCGTTGTTGCAGCCCCACGGGCAGGTCGCCAACGATTGCATTTGGATCTATATCAAGCCCATATTGTTTGGAAATTTCATTAATTCTGGCAGCGACTGCAGCGCGGTCAAGTGAGCCGCGTTTGACCGTTTCATCGCCGAGCATGACATTTTCTGCAACGGTAAAGACAGGAATTAGCATAAAGTGTTGATGTACCATGCCAATTCCAAGCGCGATTGAGTCGTTTGGTGAATGGATTGAGGCGATCTTTTCGTTGACAATGATGTCGCCTTTGTCAGGACGATGTAAGCCATAAATGAGATTCATCAAGGTACTTTTGCCCGCGCCGTTTTCTCCGAGCAGGGCATGGATTTCACCCTCGCGCAGATCAAAGTTGACGTTGTCGCTGGCAAGTACGCCGGGAAATTGTTTGCTGACGCCTTTGACTTCGAGGATGACTTTTGGAGTTGTTGTTTTTTCAGTCATGGCTGTCTCCTACTTCTCGTACGGAACGCCATCTGCGGCGGGCGGCGTGGTCTTGCCGATAATGCCTGTCAGGATGAACATGGTGAGGATGTAGGGCGTAAGACCCACAATATAGGATTCCTGGAGGAATGACCATTGCGGGGGAATGACATCGCGAAATATCTGCATATTTATCAGCAGCGCCTGTGATGCGCCGAAGACCAGCGCTGCAGCCCACGCCCCAATGGGTGTCCAGTTGCCGAAGATCATTGCCGCCAGTGAGATAAATCCGCGTCCATTGGTCAGCAAAGGCTCGAAGGATGGGACAGATTCGATGGTGAAATATGCACCCGCCAGCCCGGCAAACATTCCGCCGATGAGCACGTTGGCATAGCGCATTTTGACGACATTGATACCGACCGTATCTGCCGCTTTGGGATGTTCGCCCACGGCGCGTGTGCGCAGACCCCAGCGGGTGTTGAACAAAATATAGTGAGAGATAAAAACAAGCAGAATGGCGCTGATGGCGACCGGTTTTTGGTCAAATACACGGTTGATGGCTTTCACACTTTCCAGGCAGGTTGCAGAGGTCCCGCAGATGGATGTGAACAATTCGGTAATGGGAACATGGATGGTAGGCAGGACTCCGGGGGATGCAGGCACCGTACCGCCAAAGACACTGCCTTTTCCGAAAAACAACTGGCGGTTTAAAAATCCTGTCAACCCAACAGCAAGGATGTTAATGACCGTCCCGCCAATGATCTGGTCAACTTTAAATGTGATTGATAGCACGGCAAGCAGCAAAGCCATGATCGCCCCGGTTAGTATGGCAACAAATACGCCGACCGCAATGCTGACTCCGGGCGCAAACCCATAGAGATTATACATATAGATACCGCCCAGCCAGCCAAAGAATGCTGCCGAGAGCATCATGCCTTCGATGCCAATGTTTACCACACCTGAACGTTCGCAGAATACACCCGAAAGTGCACCCAGCGTAAGTGGTGTTGCCACGGCAATGGTGGTAGCCAGCATACTGGTGATGATTAACAAGGGCGGTTGTTTTACCTGCCCCACCATGACAACCAGACTGAAGAGAACGACAATAATCACGCCAATGAAGCTAAATCTTTTCCAGTCCATAATTCTCCTAGCCTCCCCAGCCGCGCGTGAGTACCACGCGTTCGCCTTTGGCTTTAATGCGATAGATATAACGTATGATCGCATCTGCCGCGACAAAAAGCAGGATCAACGCCTGCAGCATCGAGATCAGATCCACAGGCAATTGTGTCAGGAATTGCATCCGGGTTGCGCCGTTGCGCATGGCGGCGAAAAGAAAGGACGCCAACACAACACCCAGTGGATGCGATTTTCCGAGCAGGGCGATTGCAATGGCATCCAAACCATAACCGATGGAGAAGCCTAATTCATGGCGATAATTCAAGCCGGTCACTTCAATGGAGCCTGCCAGGCCTGCCAACATGCCTGAAAACAACATGGTTATGACAATGGTGCGTTTTACATTGATACCCGCATATTTTGCCGCGTCCGGGTTTAAGCCAACGGTCCGGATCTCAAAACCGAGTGTGGTTTTGTTTAATAACCACCAGATAAATAACGCAACGAATAACGCAAGTACAAATCCCCAATGAACGCGAAGTCCCTCAAAAATTTCCGGCATGCGCGCGCTTTCCGCGATCAGGGGGGTGCGCGCAATAACATTCGTGGGGCTTTTATCTTTCATTACACCATTCAGCAAATACGATGTTGTATTTAGAGCAATATAGTTCATCATGATGGTGTTGATGACTTCGTGCCCGCCCGTATATGCCTTGAGAAATCCCACAATACTTGCCCATATTCCACCGGTTAACATGCCTGTGAAAATGGCTAATGGCAGGTGAATATAAACGGGCAGGTCAAAGCCAAGCCATTCGGGCAGGGCATAACCGATCAAGGCAGAAAAAACAGCGCCGACAGCCAATTGGCCTTCCGCGCCGATGTTGAACAAACCGCCTTTGAACGCCAGTGCCACAGCCAGCCCCGCAAAAATATACGGGGTTGCCCAAACAGCCGTTTCGCTCCAGGCTTTTCTTGACCCCATTGACCCTTGAATTAATCCCGTATAGGCGCGAATTGGATCTCCGCCCACGAGCAAAATGATGATGCCGCCAATAACCACTGCAGTAAGAATCGCTAGAAAGGGGATTAAAGCCGCTTCTGAAATTGATTGCAGGATTCTTTTTATTAGCGAATTTGATTGCTTTTCTGATTGCATCCTTCGCTCCATTGAAATTTGTGAATTGATTAACAGATTATATCAAACTTATATTATGTTTCAATTTCCGCCAGCAGTCCCAATTCGGCAAGCGCCGCAAGCACTTTGGATTCAGCCCCGCTCTTGATGGTGACCGCCGTTGGGCTGAGGATTTCTCCCAGGAACTTCCCCGCCTTTGATTTTCGCAGCTCTTCCACGATCTCAGGCCGGGCAACTTTTAATACCAGCAGATTCTTTACCCGAGCTTCGGTGCCGTGCGCCTCCCATTCCTTGAGCGCCTTAACCAGGGCGGGAGGTACAGTGCCGTTGGTATATTTCACCAGTAAACCTAATAGTTGTCCCGCTTGAAGTCCCTGTTCTTTGGCTTGGGCCAGCGAACCTGCCGTCACCTGATATTGATATTCATCCTCCTTGGGTTCCTGCCATTCACAGAAACGTGAGATTTGATACCGGACGGCACGGGAAAAGAATCTTGAAATGGTGATTTTTCCATTGGAGGTGATAATGATTTTTCCTTCACTCGTCGAGGGTCCATGGTCCGCCTTTTGATCCTTCGAGATATCCGGGGCTTCGCCTTCAACTTTCGATTTATTCCTGAATGCTGTTGCATCCTTTCCCTCCTCTGGTGAAGCCAAATCTACCATGCCAAGCCAGTGCAGGGTGTGTAAGAAATCCTTGATCAGCACGCCGTCCACCTGGTCCCAATAAGCGAAACCGCGTAGGTATTGTCCATCAGATTCGCGTTTGATGAACCACGAGTCGTAGTCACCCGCGGGGCGTTGAAAATCCGGGAATTTTTCCTTGATTGTGCGGATAAATGCGGGAATGCTCCACCATTTGTTTTCTGGAATGGAGTTCACCAAATCCATTAGAAACTCGCGTGTGACCAGTGGTTGGTTTTTCCATTCACCTTCGCATATTAAACTGGGGATCAGGCGCAGCTCATCGAAGGTCTGTGACGACTTCCATGATTCGATCAGAAGTTTTAAGGCATCGGTGCGCGGGGCTTCGAGAAAGGATTTTATCTTTTCAGCTTGGGGAGCGTTTTTATTTAATAATCCCGTTGTTGTCAACAGCGCGGTTAGTTGTGGTTCAAATATTTGCCTCGAAATGCGAGTGTGGTGTTGCCAATCTGACTTCCCCAACCGCAATGCTGCCAGGAAGGTGGTCGCGTCATCAAGGATGCGGTCAGATGCAGATATCTCAAAGGACTTTTCCAGTGGGGTCGCAGGACGCCCTAAAGGCTCCCCTTTCTTTTCTTCAAAGCCTTCAAGATTCAGTAATTCCAGCAGATCTTCTGGGATGTAGGCAAATTCCTGTGCGCCTTTTTCTGAGGCGAAAAATGTCTTGGCGAGAAACCCGTAATAAAAAAGAGTCTCTGTGGCTGAACTGGGTTTGAGGTACGGACGTTCACGGTCGCGTTTGCCTGCCCCCATTTCCTGAATTTCCCCAAATTTGCGGGCAAAGGAACTCCATTCTATTTTACCGTTTGCCGCCGCCAGGAATTTCAGTGCGTTCAAGGAATCGGGCTTGAGAATCTCCATCGTCTCGCGGACAGGCTCGGGGTCGAGAAGCGCCGAGGCAAGTTCCTCGGCGGCAGAATCAGCATCATTCGATTCCAGTTCCAATCCCCACATTCCCGCCACGATGCGGAGATGTCCAAGATCGTATTTCAGAAGGGTGTGATAGAGGTCGGGCATGGAGGAGGAAGAAGGGATGAATGGTATGTGTTGCCTGTTTTTGCATCTAGCCTTTTACTACATTGAGCGCTTGCGGCAAAACTTCAAACCTTATTTTGCGAAGGTTGCTTCCAAAGTTTGTGTAGACTTCACCGTCCGCGTGGATGTAAAGCGGCAGGTCGGAGGAGAGCGTCAATTTTTTAAATTCGCCCATTCGGACTTGTTTGAAGCGCATGTGTGTTCCCTTGAGAAATTCGGGGATGAGACGGAACATGGTGGCGCGTGAAAGTTTGGAGACGGTTAGAAATTCCATTTTACCGTCGTTGTTTTGGGATTTGGGGGAGAGCATGAATCCGCCGCCCTCACGCGGACCATTACATAATGTGAGCATGATCACATCTTCATCCCACTTTTCGTTTTCTGTTTCCAGTTGCATTTTGGCAGCATTGTGATTCAAAATTATGGTTTGAATCACTGCCGTCAGGTACATGAGAAAGCCTTTGACAATGGGCAGTTTGTGCGAGCGGATGGTGACCACTGCGTCGAAGCCGATGCCAAGTGTATTATCGAAGTATTCCGTTCGTCCGTTCTCATCGGTGATCAAACCGACATCCACTGTCTGAATGTTCTCGCCTTTTAAGGCATTTGCAAGTGCCTGGGCGGATTTGTTAGTGATGCCCATGGAGTATGCAAAGTCATTTCCTGATCCAATGGGAACAATACCCATGGCGGGGCGCTTTTCTGCGGGGATCTGCATAAGACCATTCATGACTTCGTGTACCGTGCCATCACCGCCCATGGCGATTACGATGTCACAGCCCTCCTCTGCAGCTTGTTTTGCAAGTTCGATGGCATGGGTGGGGTAGACGGTCCCGCTCCAGGAAAGCTCGCCCTTGAATTCTTGCGCGATGGGGCGGAGGTCATTTGCGGTTTTCCAGGCGCGTCCCAGGTCTGCCATCGGGTTTAGGATGAGTTTGACTTTGTGAGACATGTTAAAAACTCCTGTGTCTGGGGTTGTGATTATATAACTTTTAATACTGGTTGAGTCATGGAGTATTCTCAATTGGTAAAACCATTGAGGGAGGCACCTTATCTATGGAAGATCGGGAAATTTCTTGGTCAGCCTTTATCGCAGTTCAGTGAACGGTCAAAGGAATGGTATGCGCTGTTGTGAAGGTAAATTATTAACCTGTCAGTGCAAGGGAGAGCGTGTAATTTGTCGGATGGATAATGAAGAAGCGAGATTAAATTGAATGAGGTCATTCAAAGTCTATGGCGTTCCACACCATGGTGCTGTTCATAAGCCAGACTACTTTATCAGCATGTGCCCATTACTGTATTTTAAGGTCTGGTAACCTGCCGACCCGTTCGAAGAACGGCAGAACCTCAAGCGGAGCTGGATAATCCTTGATCAGGACAGGCCCATTATAGCTTTGCTTTGTCCAATGGTCCTGCCAGTTTCCTGGTGGAAGATAAATATCGCGCTGGCGCATTTTTGGCAACAAAACAGGTGCAACGAGAATATCATCACCGAGCAGGAACTCATCATCACAAGTTAATGCATCCTCGTTATTTACATCCAGCCAGAAGACTGGGCGGATGATTGGCACACCCGTCCGTGTTGCTTCTTCGGCAAGCGCAAAGATGCGGGAGGCGTACTCGGTGTGCAGGTTTGCATAGCGGCGGCAGAGCTCCTCGCTTTCCTTGCCGTAATCCCAGGGTGCAAGGCTGAATTGTATGGCAGGCAGTAGTGCATTCAACTGTGTCCAACGGATCATCATTTCAGCATTTGCTTTTTCATCATATTCATTACCGCCTACCATATCGGGCAGGATGAAGGGGTAACCTGCCAGCCCAAGGGCGAGAATGCCTGTCAGCACGGAATGCAGACCATTGTCCAATCCCCATGAGGTGGTCTTATCCCATTGACGGAAGAAAATCGGCGCGCGTTGATTTTTCCAGCCTGATCGAACTTCAGTGAAACGATGATTCTTTGCGATGGCATCCACATAAATTTTGGTGTATTCATTTGGCGAGATTTTTTGATGAGTGACCGCATCGGCGGGGAGGAAACAAGCCTCGCCCGCATCGAATTTGAAACCGTCAAGACCTGTCTCGATCTGTAGCCTGGTTAGCCGGTCAAAGAACCATGTCAACGCTGTCGGATGGGTCACATCAAGCAGACCGCCTGATCCCTGCCACCACTCAACGAGATAGGGAGAGCCGTCAGATTTGCGGACAAGCCAGCCGTTTTTTGCACCGTCGGCAAAGGCTTGTGATTCAGGGTCTAAAAATGGGATCACCCACGAGGTCACTTTGAAGCCCTTGGCATGGAGTTCGTTAATCATTTGTCTCGGGTTTGGGAATCTTTTTGGGTCAAAGCCGAGATCGCCGTAGTAAACCTGCCAGCGGTCATCAATCTCCAGCACGTTGAAAGGATAATTGTGTTTAATGATATCGTTCGCGTATTGCAGTACCACATCTTGATCGATGGCGGTTTTGTAACGTGCCCATGTCGTCCACGTGGGTTTGGTGAACAGGCTTTCGGGCGGGGTTTCGGTCGGATGCCCGAAATACTCCACTAGATTTTTATAAGCCTCAACTGCATTTGCAGAGAACGAAAAATGCAAATTCAAGGAATTACCCTTAAAAGTGAAAAGTCTGTCTCCAAGTTTTCCTGGATCTTGAAATGGACGGTTATCAAATGCTCCGCGTCCGTCGGTGGCAAATGTCCACTTGAAGCGCGGATAATCGGCTGGCGGTTGATTGAAGCCAACTTCAACCGGAGAGTCTGCAATGACCAGCGTACCATTGGATGAGAACCACGCAGGAGTTAGTTTCCCGCTCAACCCTGTGGGCCCGTTGTCAAAGGTGTGCAGCGGGGCGCTTTGCAGCATAATCTTATTGAGTGGGAAATGCTGATTGATGAGTTCGCCGTGTCCGTACCAGAAGCCTGGTATTTCAACAGTCACCTCGGCAGGGAAGTTTGCCGGGGATGTGGTCAATACCCAATGCCCGGCAACAGAGTGAAGGTGGATGGTAAAGTGGGGAAACACCACAGTGGCACAAAATGTGTCAGTGTGGAGATCCATCACGGGCGATGCAGAATGCCTGAGGGTCATTAATACAATATTGTTTTGTTTGAAGCATATGGAGAAAGGGGAGCGGGTGATTTCGAATTGGATGGTCATAGAATGAGCCCCTAAAGATTTTTTAAACCTTTAGGGGCTGTTGTGAGGGTTATCTTGTAAATTTTTTACCAGTGGCAAGTTCAACGCTCTTATATGCACCATCGTAAATACCGATGCTCTTGTTCTTGATAATGCAGTCACAGAACATGGAGAGCAGGTCGTCTGCTTCGGTAAGCAGGTCAATGGCTTGCAGTGTTTGTGGAATGGTTCGGGTTTCAACGGTGCTGTCGCCGATCTCTGCACCACGAATGGCTCCCCACATTTCATGACCGCCAACACGCGCGTTGAAGATTTTTGGAACAGGATAGAAAGCAAGTTCACTGGGCTTGGTGATCATCACATCCATGACACGCATGAGGTAGTTTGTGGCATAGACCGCATGGAAGGTATTGTCGTGCAGGAAAACATGCAGACCATGAGCGGGATTCTTACGGATGCTATCGGTGAATTGCCTGGTGTCTTCCCATGTGAAGTGTGTGTTGATGAGGTCTTTGTGATGGGTGAGTTCCCCTTGCAGCCATTCCCAGTTGTCCTTATGGTCGCCAAGGTTGATGAAGAGCGCGATCTTATCTTTTTCAATCAACGGGACCGCATGCTCGATAATGGCTTTGAACAGTTCTCGTTGTGCACCTGCCCCACCCATTGTGACAAGGAAACGGCGGGGGGCTTTTGCGTTCATGCGGTTGAGGCGGTCAGCACAATCAGTTTCAATGTTCTCGACAAGTTCATGGTCAACATGGTGACCTGTGAAATACAGGGCATCGGTCGGGACAGGTTTTAGGATCTTGCCTTTGTCGTCAAATCCGCGCATGGCCCGGAAACCATAATAACCTGATGGGGATTGAACCGCATGCTTGGCGCCTTCGGTCAGCTGGAAAGCCATTGGCCAGTTATCGAACATCATGTCCACCACGTTGGTCATGCCGCCTGAAACCGCGCCCATGCAGTTCCACATATGCGAAGTAAGTATCGGCATATCAGATGGAAGCGCACCATATAAATTTTTAAATAACTCGCTCATCTTGTAATCCTTGACCTCGGTCTTTAGGAAGCGCCAGGGCCAGGTGCTGGTCATGTAGTTGAATAGTGCATCCAATCCGGGCAGGGTCGGTTCACCTGTGGTGAGAGATTCCCAAACATATTTGTCAAACCAGGGGTAACGCTGTGAGATGCGTGAATATTTGCTGTAGTTGGTGTTGCACCAGTTGATAACATCGGTGGTGATGCCGGGGATGGCAAGCAGATCGAGCCAGTATGGTGTGAATCCCATGGCTTTTGCGGCAGAGACACCTGCCATGGCAATGCGGTAATGTCCAAATCCCATGCGGATGGTGCTGACGACGACACCGTTCGTTTCGTCGAGCGGTGTGCCCTGTCCATCGCGGACAATGTTCTTGAGTCCAAAGATCTCTGAGCCATATGGATGTTCTTCGATGCTCAGGTTGAATTTTTCATTGGGGTCATAATTGAATTTTTTTGCCAGCATGTCCTTCCACTGGTCTGCAGCGCGAGTCTGTGATTCTGTGATGGGGTTGCCGTACAGTTCATAACGGCCATTGACTTTTTTCATAAACACTTCTCCTTGAAGATGGTATTGTTTTCAGAGTTACTCCGCGCTGGGCGAAGTTGAATTGCAATTATTAAAAAATCCTTCACTTTTGCTTGGAGCGATAAAACTCCCTCGTCCAAATATCCATGGCAGACAGGATGCCATTCCCCATTTCAGGGCTGGTGACCCCTTTAATGGATAATGCTAACCCGTGTGGAGCAAGTGTCTGCATTACCAAATTCAGGTCATTGACATCGCAATAAACAATCATCGCCTTGCCTGCCGCCTGGATTTTTTGATAGACTGACACCCAGCGTGGGAAACCCTCGCGTCCCGCACCGGGAACCCACTGCACAGCGTCCAGTTCTGGGATTTCGAGAATGACATCCAGATGGCGAAGGGCACCGGGTCCATCAAGATGATAAATGGAACGGTCAAGAAATCGGCACTCGTCAATAATGCCTTGCAGGAAAAACTCCTGATACATTTTGGAGCTGATCATGCCTGCAAAATCATTTGAGGGAATGTAATATTTTGAATAACTTGCAAGCTCCAGCCAGCTTGTGATCGGTTGTCCGCGGACTGAAAGTTTATCGTACCAATAATCATAGACTTTAAAATAATCTGGTTTCAGGCGGGCAAGAAGTGATTTTACCTGTTCAGGGTGGTCAATCAGGTCAACTGCCAGATTTTGTGGATTGCGTATCGAGGCAATCAGGTCGCCGCCGGGGTGAAAATCGGGCAGTCCTACGATGAACTTCCCCCTGCCTATATCCAACATGGCATCGGTCAACTCAGCCAGTTTCAGGAAATAAGGATGGTTCATGTCTATACACAGGCGGTCTGCTTCCTTCCAGTCTTTAATGATCGGCTCTGCCCAGCTTGTTCCATAGTCTCCAAATTCAAGCGGACAGCCGTAAAAGGCGGCAAGCACTTCCGGTCCCAGGTTCGGGAATGCAACAGGCAGGCTGTCTCCCATAAAAATTTGATTGGAGAACCTGGCGAAGGTGAGTTGAGCCTGATAGATTGCGTCCATCCACCTATCCCTGGAATCTGAATGATATGATGGGGGTAATGGCTGTTGTTGCGCGGGCGGCTTTTCGAGATAAAACTGAACCACAGGACGGTCGAGGACAGTTCCCTCCCAAAACGATTCCATGCGCTGCATGGTCTTTTCAAGGTCTGGTTTGAATTCAAGCATGATCTGATCGAGTATCTTTTACTATATTTTCGACACCGCCAGCCGTGTTTTTGGCTGGCGGCGATTGATTATAAACTTTTATATCTGCAGGCGCGCTTCTACTTCATCAATTGGGATTTTAATGCCTTGTCCATGAAATGAAGAGTGAGGTCAGTCAGCTTATCCAGCTCACAGTCGATCGTGAGAGCATGCGTTGATCGTTCCATCCAGTGATGCTCTTTGACGATCGAACTCACGCCTTGCAGGATCATGTCGCCTGCTGTTTGGTGAACTGTTTTATCTTTGCTTCCCTGAAAGACAATGATGGGCTGCCCGACTTGCGATAGACGTTGACGTGTTGCACTTTGCAGTTGCAGTAGCTGGATCGCGCCTTTGAGCGGCAAGTTCGGGTACCCCTGCCACTTATCGGATGCATCCAATGAGTCCCGTTTTACTTCGGGCAAAAACAACGAACCTGCGTATAGCTTGATTTTATCCAGCGTTGACAGGGTCAACTTAATGGCTGGGGCATATAGCAGAACACCTGCTGCTTCGGGATGCTCACTGGCAAGGTATAGGGCAATGACGCCTCCCATGGATTGTCCGCCGACAAAGACCTGTTTGCAATGAGTGGTGAGTTTTGTGTACATTTTTTCCGCGCTGGCCACCCAGTTACGCCAACTGACCCGATTCAGGTCAGCGGGTTGGGAACCATGTCCAGCCAGCAGAGGGGCAGCTACGGTATAACCTTTTTCGTGCAGTCTTTTGGCTAACAAACGTACTTCGGCGGTCGTGGCTGTATAGCCGTGTGATAGTAACACGCCCACAGAACCCGCCGTCCAAAAGAAAGGCTCGCCTTCGAGGTGTGGATTATGCAGGGCGGAATTTTTCATATAAACTCAGGCAGGGAATTTAACCTTTAACCCCGCTGCTGGCAACACTCTCCACGAAGAATCGTTGTCCAAAAATAAAGACGATCAAGGGCGGGATGATGGCAATGGCAGCGCCTGCGAGGATCAGGTTGGGTGTGTCTGACGCACGACCGCGCAGCACGTTGAGCGCAAGGGTCAGCACATGGTTCTTCTCATTTCCCACATTGATGATAACCAGGGGCCAGAAGAAAGAATTCCACGCGTATAGGAATGTGAATGTGGCTTGCGTTGCCAATGCCGGCACACTGGCAGGAATAAGGATTTCCTTCAGGATTTGCAGGCGCGATGCGCCATCTAGCAGCGCGGCTTCCTCAATCTCCTTTGGGAAGGTGATGAAGTGTTGGCGCATGAGGAATGTTCCATACGCGGAGAAAATCCAGGGAATAATGAGCGCGGCGAGCCGGTCTGTCCAGCCAATGAGCACCATCAATTGGTAAAGTGGAACGATGAGCATGACAAAGGGGATCATGACCGTGCCGAGATAGAAGACAAAGACTGTATCGCGCCCCGGGAATTTCAGGCGGGCAAAAGCGTAGCCGCCGACAACGGATGTAACCAATTGTCCCAGCACCACCAAAATGGTGACCAGAGCCGTGTTGGTCAGTGCACGCGCCATGTTGTTCAACTCGATGACTTCGGTGTAGTTTTCCGGACGCCAGCCTATATTTTCCACCGGTTCACTCAGACGCACGTTTTGGAATATTTTGTTTTCGGGGTTTTGCGGATCGATAAACTCACCGACAGTTGTCTGGCTAATGAGGATCATCGGCACAATTTGACCGTCCACATTCACGTCAAAGAGTTTTTCCTGCTTTCCATTCACTTCCACTTTTTGTTGGTTTGTCGCTCCACCCGTGGGTTTGACCTCTGTCAGGTAGCGCTCGACTGTGGATGAGAGGTTGTTGGCAGGGGCATATGTGCCAACTTTGATGTTGCTTTTTGCAAGTGCATATTCCTTTTGCTGACCATCCACTTCGACGTTGTAAAGCGGGAGCGG
>JAIFNG010000006.1 GCA_020047815.1 Anaerolinea sp. | reverse complement strand
AAAAGCCTGGGAATTGAACGCGGCGGCTGCTTTCCAGGAATATGGAGCGCTGCGCGATTACTTCCTGCAGGGGGATGTCCGTGGGGAGTATTCTACATTCCAGCCAATCGATGAAGCGGAACTGTCCGAGATCAATAACCTGCATGCCATCTTCCAGGATGGCTGGCCGAGGGATATCCGGGGCGAACGCAGTTTTGTGGAAAGCATGCTCGCGAACTGGGTCTTCCATCGCAACCTGCTCAGGGACTGGATCACGTCGCGCAGCCGCAGGCATGCGGCCATGGACCCGTCCCACGTCAAATACGAAGCCGAGGGCCGGGAGTTGACAGCCAGGGAAACCATTACCCTGCCGATGGCGGAACGGGAGATGGAAAAATTGCGGGCTTTCCTCGCCACCTATGACCGGATCGAGGAGCGTAAACTTGCCTGGTATAGACTATCCAAAAGTGACCCGAATTTCAAGATCCCCGAGGCGCAATTCCTCGTGATGTTCCCAGCCGCGCAGGAAGTCACCATACGTGATATCGCGCATTTTAAAGTTGAGGAATATAAAAAGGGGATCTCACGGAAGAATCAATATGAATTATTGGACATGATCAACCAGCGTTTCCAAAAAGAGCCAAAGCGCTTCCCGGCATGGCTTCAATATATGGTGGTCCATTTTTCAGGCATGCGCTATGCCAGCGCCCACTGGTCCTGGGCGGATCCAAAGGATCTGCTGATCCGTCTGGGGGTGCAGCAGGTGCAGCAGGAACTCCAACCCCTGGATGATGCGGAAATAGAGAAACACTGTGCTGAAAAGATCACACTGTATGAATCAACAGGCGGGACGAACAAGCCCAAACTTGCCCTCGCCGCCGAAAAGGAGTGGAAGGATAAGGTTCAACTGCATTTGAATAGTCTGAAAGCCAGCGGACCCAAAACCCGCCGTGCCGGTCTGCTGGCGCTGCAAACAGATGAAGTACATTATGAGATCAAAAGTCTTTCCACTGAAGACGCATTATTAAAGTTGAAGGAAATGAAAAGCATCTTCCCGACATGGGCCTGGAAGGAGATCATTCGTTTAACGCCGCTGCGGGTGACCGAAGTCACGGATATGAATTGGGAGAAACTCACGCCTCAGGAGGAAGAAACGCGTTACGCGCCGGAAAGCCATGATATGCACCTGGTGATGGATACATGGAAGAATCATAATCCTTCCGCCTGGCGCGAGGAACATGGGCGCACCCTTGAGTTGATCGTGACGCGCGCTGTATGCAACGAGGTGGCCGAACACTGCCAGCATATTCGCGGACACCTTCCTCCCGGCGGATTGGCCGCCAAGCCGAAATGGTATCTTGGAAACGAAGCGGACAATCAATTACCCGGCTCTTATTTTGTCAAGCCGGTCTCTGAAAAGGACTACACACAGGGCGCAAGCATCCTGTGGCTGCGGTTTGTCAATTTTTCGTCAATTAATCCATCCGAGTGGCAGATCGCGAGATGGGTTGAAACCAAGGAAAAGGTCGGCTTGCTGCCGGTTGAGTTCAAAAAGAGAAATGCAAAGTCCGGCAACTGGGTGTACAGGATCAGCGATATTACCACGCGTTCCCGCACGACCATTGCGCCAGACAAACGAAAGGTGGTTGAGAATCAATGGCTGCGCTGGATCCATGAAGCCACGGTGGCCGAAGTGGCGGAAACCGCCGACGGGATGATGGTCATCAGTTTTGAGACAGCGCGGCCTGATGGAGATC
The DNA here is from genome assembly GCA_020047815.1 of Anaerolinea sp. Classification (GTDB taxonomy): domain Bacteria; phylum Chloroflexota; class Anaerolineae; order Anaerolineales; family Villigracilaceae; genus Villigracilis. Next base: position 39,911 of record JAIFNG010000006.1, on the reverse strand, counting down.
AAGCCACAGCCTCGGTGGGTGTATTTAAAATGCCGCTCAGCTGGCATCTCTCGGATGGCACCGAAGAGGAATACAACCGCTCTTTCGTGGGCTTCGTCCCCGAAGGACAGGTCTCCGCCGGGCAGTTGAGATCTATGTTGGATTGGAATAAGATATTCAAAAAGTAAATCGTGTCAGCAAAATACGGGACTGACGATGACATGACGACCCCCGGATCAGCCCTCTTGTATATGGGGTTACTTTCATGTTAAATTCTTGTTGAACCTGAGATCAGGTTATAAGAAAGTGCGCCTGGTCCGGTGACAGGTTGGTACGTTTATAAAAATGATGCAGTTCCAGCGAGGATGGCATGACCAGAACACTCCCCTACGGTAAGACACAAAAAATTTTTCGCACCCTTTTAATTCTATCCACTATTCTGAGTCTGAGCCTGATCTTTCTGACCATGAACAGAATGGAAGGTTTAGGGGAATCACCATCAGACCCGGCAGCCGAGGTGGAGAAAAGTTTTTTTGAGCAGCTGTCTGCCGGGGGTAACCTGACCCTTCTTGCTTCGTGCACGACATCCATCATTTCATTGGTAGGGTTTGTTTCAACGCTGGTCCTTGGCTGGCGCAAGGAAACAAGGGATGCAAAAACTTCCGAACTGGAAAGAATAAAATTGGAACTTGATCTTGAGAGACAAAGGATCGAGTTGGCAAAATTAAAGGCGGAGGAAGAGCGAAAACAAAAAAGTGAACCATAGACCCGCAGTGGCAGGCTGAAAAGACCGGCTCGAAAAAAACGGTTATGAAAGTCAAACTTTCATAACCGTTTATTTTAATTGGATCAAGCGGGAGTTGTTGTTCCCATCCCTGTTATTTTAATTCACCATTCAATTGTTTAAGTTTAATAAATAACTCGCGCCATTGGATCTTGGATACGCCGAGCTTTTGGCGGATGGTATCCGCTTCGATGCCAGCCTGGTAATCACGCAGGACGCAGGTCCAGCGGCACATATCGAAGGACAGGTGTTTGGTCAGTCCGGCTTCCGCGCCGATATCCTCGAGCAGGTATTCGAGCCTGCGAGGCGACCAGGGGAAGACCTCATCCACGGGTGTGTATTGCGCAAGATATTCCCTGTATGCGGCGATCCAATCCTCCTGCAGATCTATTTTGCGTTCCTTGTAGCGGTTGGCCGGACTGGCATAGCGGATGAAGACATGTGGTCCGCTTTTGGCTTCCAGGTCGATGTGGTTGAGGTGGATCCCAAGACATTCGCTTTTTTTGATGCCGGTGGTTAACAAAAGATATAGAAGTGTGTAGGAACGGGAATCTGGCTTGGTGTCACGCCGGTGCCGGTCAGCGGCCAACAGGGCGGCTTCGTATTCGTCATTGGTCAGGACCTGCGGCAGCGGGCTAATGGCAGAGCGCTGCAGGACCTTCGCGGCCGGGTCAATGGATAACGTGCCGTACTGGTGCAGCCAGCGGAAAAATGACTTTACGGAGGTGATGCGGCGTGACATCGTCTTGGGACTGCATGCAACGCCGCGCTCCTTTTCCATCCAGCTGAAGAAACGGTTCAGGTCATCGGTGGTGATCTTGCCGATCGACTGGTCGGGTGCGAGGAAATGGGTTAGTAAACGGACATCGGAAAGAAAGGCCTTTACGGTGTTCGGGGAGCGGCCCTGATCGATCATGAACTTTTCCCAGCCGTTGATCGCGGCGGGGAGCAGGGTCTTGCCGGTGAAATGTGCGGAGTCAGATGTTTTATTCATAATAAATTTTCCTTGCCATGCCATCAGGCAGCGTATAGTCTTTTCGTATAGTTTAACGAAAATGAATGCGGTTGTCAACCGGGGAGGAAAAACGAAGGGGTGCCACATTTTTTGGTTAAAACCGATAAAATTGGAGGGCTGTATAAATGCTCAATATCCGTCATTCAGTTCGGCGGTTGAGAGGAGGGTCGTCATGCTTGCATGCACAGCGCCGCGCAAACCGGCATTATCTTTGAACTGGTGGACTCACAACACATGAAAGAATTATTGAATCTCATCGAGAATAGCCTGATCGTGGAAGGCGCCGTAGTCAGGGTGGTCAACGAAGATGCATTGCGCGCCAACATTGATAAACTGGCAAAGGTCTCCGCCCTGGATGGCGGGACGCGCGCCGCGCAAGCCGGATATTTGATCCGCGCCGCCGCCCAGGCATTGGATGTGATCCCCGCTTCCATTCATGACCTGTATCTGGCGCGTGGACGGGGAATATTTTCCACTGTCTGGACAACCCCTGCGTTTAACCTGCGTGCCCTGGCGTTTGACTGTGCCCGCGCCGCATTCCGCTCTGCCCGCAAGGTGGATGCAGCTGCGATGATCTTTGAACTCGCCCGGGTTGAACTCGGCTGGACGGGTCAATCGCTCGCCGAGTATGCCGCCAGCATTATGGCAGCAGCCATCGCCGAAGGATATCGTGGTCCGCTCTTTTTGCAGGGCGATCATTTTCAAATATCAGCCAGCCAGCCTTTGGCGCAGGAAAAGGCGGTCATTGAGGAGCTCATCACGGAAGCAGTCGCGGCAGGCTTTTTCAATATTGATGTGGATACCAGCACCCTGGTTGATCTGTCGAAAGGTACCATCCCCGAACAGCAGACCGTGAATGCCGCGCTCTCGGCACAGCTGGCCGCGCATGTCCGTCAGATCCAACCGCAGGGTGTGACGATCTCGATCGGGGGTGAGATCGGTGAAGTCGGCGGGCATGTTTCCACGGTCGGGGAATTGCGCGCATATATGGACCTGTTCAACGGGACCTTTGCCGCGCTCGCCCCGCATCAACCCGGCTTGAGCAAGGTCAGCATCCACACCGGCACGGCGCACGGGGGCATTGCCCTGCCGGATGGCTCGATGGCGAAGGTCAATATCGACTTTGACGCCCTGAAGAATTTGGGGCAGGTGGCACGGGATGAATACAAGATGGGCGGCGCAGTGCAGCATGGCGCATCCACCCTGCCCGCCGAACTGTTTGATCACTTTGTCAGCCAGGGTGCGATCGAAGTGCACCTTGCCACTGCGTTCATGACCACTTTCTATCGCAATATCCCGGTCGAGTTGAAAAATGAAATGTTTGCCTGGCTTGATGAACATCATGCCGGGGCGCGCACACCTGAAATGACCGACGAGCAATTCCACCATAACACCCAGATGCACGCGCTCGCCCCGTTCAAAGCTGCGGCGTGGAACCTGCCTGCGGATGCCAAAGCCCAGCTGCTGGCCGCGTGGGAGGCGCAGTTCGATATGTTGTTGGACAGGCTGGGCTGTGCAAATACCCGTCAGGTCGTGGAGCAGGTTGTGCATCCTGTCACTGTTATGCCGCATTTGGAAGACTATCTGGCAGTCAACCAGCCAAACACACAAGTCAGCGGATTGGCTGGTTAATTTTAAGTCATTGTGTTGAGGTGTTCCTTCGCAAAATTTTCAGGCTGCTTTGCACAGAACACTCGCAATGGCATCTTAAGACAAGGAGAATAATATGCCCACCAACTATCGCTTTTCCTTTGGTCCCTGGAACATTCATTCTGGCGCTGACCCATTCGGTCCGCCTGTGCGTGACGAGTTTGCGTTCGCAGAAAAACTGGAATTCTATAAACAGCTTGGATTTGAGGGAGTTCAATTTCACGATGACGACGTGGTCTCCGATGCCGATGCACCGTGGAGCCGGCAGGAAGCTGAAGCCAGTCAAATGCGGAAGCTGCTCAACGAGCGCGGATTGGCGGCAGAGTTCATTGCACCGCGCCTGTGGGAGCATCCGCTGACGATCGACGGCGCGATCACTGCCAATTCAGCCGGGACGCGCAAGTACGCGCTGGAGCGTTCGAAGCGCGCTGTGGATATTGCCCGCATTATGGGTACAAAAGATCTGGTGCTGTGGCCCGCCCGTGAAGGGACCTATCTGCGCGAAGCCAAGGATCCCATTGCGGCAGTGGGGCGGCTGGTGGAATGGATGAATGCCCTGCTGGAATATGACATGGAGATCCGCATCCTGGGTGAGATGAAACCGAATGAACCGATGGACCACGCCTATGTGCCGACGACGGGACACTTCCTGGGGCTTGCCAGCCTGACGGTGGATCCCAGCCGCGTGGGCACGTTGATCGAATCAGCGCATGCCATTCTCGCGGGGCTTGATCCGTCTGATGAAATGGCATACGCGCTGTATCATAAAAAACTCTGGTCGGTGCATCTCAATGACCAGAACGGGTTGAAGTTTGACGAAGATAAATCATTCGGCGTGGTGGATCTGCGCCGCGCCTTCAACCAGGTCTGGGTCCTGGAGCGCGCGGGTTATGGTCAGAAGGGTGAATTTATCGGGCTTGATGTGAAAGCCCTGCGTACACAATCAAAGGAGACCTCTACCAAGCATTTACGCAACAGCCGCGCCATTTTCCTGCGCCTGGTGGATCTGGTGCGCTCACTGGATGCGGCAAAGGTGGAGGAACTGCGCGCTGCCCGTGATTATGAAGAGTTGGACCTGTTGATCGTGAAGCATCTGATCGGATGATGAGATCAACCCCCGTGAATTTTGGAACATAACCCCATGACAGACGCGATCGTTGCCGGTCATCTTTGTTTAGATATCATCCCCGACCTTTCCGCCCATGCCAGGGGACAGTTCGATGCGGCTTTTCAGCCCGGACGCCTGGTGCATGCCGGGGCGGCCTCCATCTCGACGGGCGGTGCTGTATCCAATACGGGACTGGCTCTGCATCGGCTTGGAGTAAAAACACGCCTGCTCGCCAGGGTCGGCGCAGACCAGTTTGGCCGCACCATCAAAGAGATGATCGCGGAACGTGCGCCCGAACTCGCCGCGGGAATTGGCACCAGCGCACAAACCAGCACTTCATATTCCATTGTCATCAGTCCGCCGGGAAGTGACCGCCGCTTTTTGCATCACCCCGGCGCCAACGATGATTTCTGCGCCGCTGATGTGCGTGATGAAGACCTGGGAGACGCGCGCCTTTTCCACTTTGGATATCCGCCGCTCATGGCGCGCATGTTCACGGAGGATGGCGCCCAATTGACAGAGATGTTCAGGCGGGTGAAAGCTCTTGGGTTGACCACCTCGCTCGATATGGCATTCCCCGATCCCGACTCTGCAGCGGGTCGCATCGACTGGCGCACTCTTTTGAAGAACACCCTGCCGCAGGTGGACATCTTCCTGCCCAGCCTGGATGAGATCCTGTTCATGCTGGGGCGCGAGGCGCTTGTCCCGCTATCGGATGAATTATTGAGCGGGGTCAGCGATGAACTGCTGGCACTGGGTGCGAAGATGGTGATCTTGAAACTGGGTGAGCGGGGTTTATATTTGCGCACCGCTCCTGTGGATGTTTTACAGGACATGGGGCGTGCGCGTCCATCGGACCTGACCGCCTGGGCTGGGTATGAAAACCGGCAGCCATGTTTCCTGGTGAATGTGGTGGGGACGACTGGTGCAGGAGATGCCACCATTGCCGGGTTTCTTGCCGCGCTGCTGCGAGACCTGTCACCAGGAATTGCAATGGAAGCCGCACTGGCGGTGGGCGCCTGCAACGTGGAAGCCGCCGACGCCTTAAGCGGCATCTGTCCGTGGGATGAGACTTTACGCAGGGTCAAGGCAGGTTGGGCACGCAGGGAATGATGCAAACCGGCGCGGTATAAGAAATCCCCTTCAACTAAAATTGTAATCGCCCAGGATGAGGGGGGCATCCTGGGCGATTACAAGCAGAATTTTATCAAAGACATTTGCTAAGATCAAGTAAGTTATTAAAAAACTCTAATCAAAGGGAACGCGGTCTTCCATCCTGGAGGTTCATCGCAAGTTCTGCCATGGCTGGCATACCTTTTATTTGGATGAGCGGGGGAAATTCAAGACATCCGGGTTGAAAACATATCGGGGCATTTTTTGATCCAGCCAGAGAAAGACATCATCAACGATCATTTTGGAATGCAGTTCGGGTACTTCCATGGTGGCTCCCCCCAGATGCGGTGTGAGGGTCACATTTTCCATTTTTAACAAAGGATGGTTGGCGGGTAATGGTTCGTACCAAAAGACATCCAATGCCGCGCCCGCGATCCGCTTCTCATTTAATGCCTCCAATAAAGCTTCCTGATCGACCACGACTGCCCGGGCTGAGTTGATCAGGTACGCGGTAGGTTTCATCAGGCGAAATGCACGACTGTCCAATAATTCACGGGTTTCGTCTGTTACCTTGCAATGGACTGATATAAAGTCAGAGCGCTGCAGCAGCTCATCCAGCTCCACCATCTGAATGCCCAATTGAGCCGCCAGTTTGGCATCTGCCGCATGGGAGAAGACAAGCACGTTCATGCCGAAGGCTTGTGCCAGGTGCACCACCTGAGTGGCAACGTTGCCCAGACCGATAAGACCCAGGGTGCGGCCCCGAAGTTCAAATCCGCGCAGCTGCTTGTAAGGACTGTCGCCATCCAGGTTCCAGACGATATCATGGTCGGGGTTGGCGCCGGCAAAGGAGCTGGCAGCGTCCCCCAGGTAGCGGCCAGACCTGAGTGCGCGGTCACTGCGGGCAATATGACGAGCCACATTCAGCATCAAGCCAATGGTAAACTCCGCAGCCGCGTTAGCGTTTCTGCCAGGCGCATGAATGACCGGTATCCCGCGCAGGGTGGCGGCAGCCACATCCACATTGACCGGATTCGAGCGGGAGCAGCCGATCAATTTTAATTCTTTTGCCTTTTCAATGACCTGTGCGGTAACCTGCTCATATCCCACCAGCAGAAGGTCGGCGCCTTCCAGCGTGGCAGACAACTCATTTTCAGATAAACGACGACCGGTTTTTCCCCAGCCCGCCTGGATCACTTCATAGCGACTTTGCAGCCTGTCCAGTTGTGTGCTGCTGATCGTCATTGTTACAATGGCTTTCAGTTTTGCCAGTTGGTTGTTCATTAAAAAAATCACCCTTACGCATCGATGTTTTTATTTCATGGTGTTGGAGCGGCATACAAGAATCGCAGAAAGTCCATGTCTTGAAATGTCATCAAAATGATAACATAAATCTCGGCAAAGACGGGAGCGTGGAATTTACCTTCGTTCAGGTTCGGGGAATGAGGAACCGATTATTTTTCAGGATGGTACTTCCAATAATTTTCGGGCGGTCCCCAGATCGGTCACCAGGGTATTAATGAAGCGTCCGCGAATGGCTCCCAAAATAGCATTAAATTTGGCTGCCCCGCCGGCAATTCCGACCACCCGGTTAAGGCTGCGCATTTCTTCCAGACTGATCCCGATCACCCGCTCATCCAATTCGGTCTGGATGGGATTTCCCTGAATGTCGTAGAAATGCAATCCAATATCCCCCACAGCGCCAAGCGCGATCAGTTTCTCCATCTCCTTCCAGGAGATGATACTTTCGGCGCGCATCAGCAGCGAATCACGGGTGAGTGCCCCAATGCCCGCAAATGCAATATTTGCCTTCCTGACCATCTCGAGGGTCTGCGCGATGTGACGGTCTGAACGGAGCAGGGCTGCAAACTCAGCCGAGTCGACCACCCCGGGTGCGGGGAGAAGCCACAATGAGGCGCCGATCGCGGCAGAGGTGCGGCTGACGAGTCCGGTGGCATGGGTCTCCGCCTGGGGTTCACCCAAACCGCCGACCATTTGAACCACCATGCAGTTGCGTTTCTTTTCAGGGTTTAGTTTTTCGACCATGGAAGCCAGGGTTACCCCCCAGGTCAGCCCGACAGTATCTCCATCCTGAACCAGGCGGCTGAACTGCTCTGCGGCAGCGATACCAAGTTCCTTTGAGACGCTCTCATTGGCTTCCGGGTCGCTCACATCCACAATGATCGCTTCGAGCAGTCCGAAGCGGGTTTCCACTTTTTGTTCCAGTTCAGCGTAACTGCCCGGCTCCTGCGCGATGCTGATCTTGATAATGCCCTGCTCAAGCGCCTCCTGCATTAATCGTGAGACCCGCGGGCGGGAGAGGCGCAGTCGCTGCGAGATCGTGTCCTGCGTCAGACCGCTCTCGTAATAAAGTTTGGCAATCTTGATCATCAACCTGAGTTTTTCTTTCATAAAGGGAAACCTTCTTAATAAAGTGTGTGGCAGTCCAGGCAATGGTTGCAGGAAAATTATACATCACCCGGGTGTGATTCATCGGCGTCGAAGAAGACGGCTGAGTTGGCGGTAACGCTGGTAGCCTTCCTCCCATTGGAGGGAGTGATGGGGTTCGAAGATCACCGGTTGGAAGGAGCTCCTGATTACCTGGCGGATCTCCTTCACTGTTGAAAGATACCCGAGACCCAGGGCTTGCATTAATAAATTTCCGATGGCGGTCGCTTCTACAGGGCCGGCGATCACCGGGCGATTAACACAGTTGGAGGTGATCTGGTTCAACAGGTCATTTTTGGACCCGCCGCCAATGATGTGCACCACCGTGAGGCATTTCCCAAGCACGAGTTCAAAATCCTCCAACAGGGAGCGATATTGATATGCGAGGCTCTCCAGAATACAGCGTGCGACCTCTCCATCTGTCTGCGGGATGGGTTGGCGGGTTTCCTGACAGAAACTGCGGATACGTGCGGGCATATCTCCCGGGTCTATAAATTCAGGGGCGGTAATATCCACCATGGAGCCGCAGGCGGGTGCACTGGCGGCCAGGTTTGTCAGTTCTTCGTAGGAATAATTCCTGCCGGCACGCGCCCATTCATTCCTGCTTTGCTGCAGGAGCCACATGCCAGGCACGACTTTAAGGAAGCGGGTGCGCCCGCCCGGGTTGCCTTCGTTGGTCAGGTTATATGCCAGGCTCTGGGCAGTAATGCAGGGTTGGTCCAATTCGACCCCCACCAAAGACCACGTGCCGGAACTGATATACATGAAATCAGGCCCGCTGACCGGGACCGCGGTGACAGCGCTGCCTGTATCGTGGCTGGCGGGCACCACCACCGTCAACTGCGGACATCCGGCGGCATTTGCGAGCCAAGTGTGCAGACTGCCGATTTTTTGTCCGGGTTGGATCACGGGTTGAAAGATGCCGGCGGGAATACCCAATTGCCCGATCAGGTCCCAGGCCCAGTCCTTTTTTTGTTGGTCATAACATTGTGAAGTGGTCGCCACGGAATACTCATTTGCCCGCTCGCCGCACAACCAGAAATGGAACAAGTCCGGCAGCATCAGCAATGAGCCGGCAGTCAGCAGGATGTTGGGGTCGTTCCTGACCAGTGAATATAATTGAAAGAGAGTGTTGAATTGCATGAACTGGTTGCCGGTCTGTGAGTAGATCTCATCCTGCGGCACAATTGAACAAGCCAGTTCGATCATTCCATCGGTACGATGGTCCCGGTAGTGATGCGGATTGCCCAACAAATTATTTCTGCCATCCAACAGCGCAAAATCCACGCCCCACGTATCCACGCCCACACTGACCAAATTTTTCCCGTATTGTGCCGCCGCCTTCTGCAGTCCGTTTTGCATTTGATCCCAGATATAAAGCGCATCGGTGTAAAGGCTGCCACCAACGCGAACGGGTCCGTTGGCAAACCGGTGGACCTGTTCAAGCTGAATGTGAGACCCGTCAAAATGACCGACCATGGCGCGCCCGCTTTCCGCGCCCAGGTCAAAGGCTAAAAGTTTTATATCCGTCCTGGATTCTTTCGTCATAAAGGAATTGATCCTGGCAGTCACTCGGGTTTATTGAATTGTTTTGTGGATTACGTCCCGATAAGTTTCCCTGGCAAGTGTTGTCTGCCAGCCGGAAATCCGGGAGGGTTTTGTTAATTCCATCATTTATTCAGAGGCATGTTTGAAAACAGGTTTTAGGGTTTGGTAAAGCTCCAGGAATAAGGGGTACTGTTTTTCGTAAATATCAGAGCCGGTCGGGTAATGGACAGTCTGATCGACTGCAACAATTTTATTAACCGTCTCTTCGTATGATGAAAAGATGCCCAGCGCTTTTCCGCAGAGCAGGATATTTCCCAGGTTGGCAGTATCACGGATGCTGACGGTGGCAACGGGTTTTCGCAGGATCTTCCCGAGCACTTCCAGCCAGACCCTGCTCTTCAATCCGCCGCCCACGGCACGCACCTCATTGATGTGGATCCCCAGTGATTCAACTGTCTCGATATTATTGCGCAGGGCATAGGACACCCCTTCCATGACCGCTTTTACAAAGTCGGCCTTTTTTGTTTTCAGGTTGACGCCGAAAAATACGCCGCGTGCATTGGAATCCCAATATGGGGTCCGCTCTCCGTTGAGGTATGGCAGAAAGATCAAGCCATTGCTGCCGTCAGGAACATCTGCAATCAACTCATTGTAGCGGTTGAAGATATCTCCTGATGAAGCGGCGGGGTCTTCCGCGTGGTCAAAGGCGTTCTTGAACCACTCGAGTGATTCCCCCGCTGTCTGCATAATGCCGAGGGTTGCCCAGCGGTCCCGTAGGCAGTAGTGCCAGCACAGGGTGCGGTTTTGTGTATCGACCAATGGGTGGTCCGAGCAAACGGTAATTACACCGGCTGTCCCGATGATGAGGGTTACCTGCCCTGGCAGGGCCATTCCGGCGCCAAGCGCAGAGGCGGAATTATCTGAACTTCCATTCACCATGGGGGTGCCGGCTTTTATTCCGACGAGCCCGCTGGCTTCCGGGGTCACCTTTCCAATGATCTCATCGGAGGGCAGCACTTCGGGGAACATTCTGCGCGGGATGCCGAAGAAATCAAAAGCCGCCGATGACCAGGACTCTTTTTGCACATCAAAAAGCAGAGTTCCGCTGGCATCTGCAAAGTCCGTGACCATGCGCCCGGTCAGCCGATATTTCAGGTAATCCTTTGCCAGCAGGATGTGCTCCACTTTTGACCATATCTCCGGTTGGTTTTCCTGAACCCATTTGATGTGTAAAGCAGTGTAGGTAGTGGACACATCATTGGAGGTTGAATCGAAGATCAGCTTGCGCGAGGCCGGGTCGTTCTTGAACCGTTCCACGATCGGGGCGCTGCGCTGGTCCATCCAGGTGATGGCTGGACGGAGGATGTTTTCGTCCCGGTCAAGATATACCTGGGTGTGCATCTGCCCGCAGATGCCGATCCCCGCTATCTGATCGAACTTTTCCGGATGCATCTGCCGCAGTGCCTGGCTCGCGCTGACCAGGGCATCCCACCAGTCCTGTGGATCCTGTTCCGCAAAGCCCGGCTGGGGAATTTGAATTGGATACTCACGCGACTGCGAATCCACCCACATGCCGCCGTCCGTAAAAAGACTTACTTTTAAGCTGGTTGTGCCAAGGTCAATTCCCAATAGATGTTTCATGCGATCCGCCTTCCCTGTTGTTGATTCTCGATGAAATAATTGACGACCATGACGAAGATGAGGACGATGCCCCACAAAGCCAGGGTCAGGAAGTTGCTGATACCCATCAGATTCAAACCGCTTGAGATCATTTGCAGGATCACGAGGGAAAGGAAAAGCCCGGAGACTCGCCCGAATCCGCCGGCAGCGCTGACCCCGCCCAGCACTGCCGCCAGCACAGTGAGCAGCAGATATGATTCGCCATAATCCGCCTTGGCGGAATTAAAACGGGAAATCATTATGACCGCGGCAACCCCGGAGTAGAGCCCTGAAATAATATAGGTTCGGAAGAGTACCGACCGGTTGTCGACACCGGAATAAAAACACGCGATCGGGTTGGAACCCAACAGGTAGATGCGTGTGCCCAGGGGCGTGTTATTCAAAATAACCGACATGATCACGGCGCAGCCCAGGAAGACCAAAATGGGGATGGGAATTCCCAACAGGTCGCCATTGCCAATGGCCAGCATGGCAGTTGGAAAACCGGATATGACATACCCTTCAGTGAGGACGATCGAAATGCCGCTGATCATGATCATGGTTCCCAGGGTCGCCAGGATGGGGGAGATCTCCAACACGGCGATCAAGAATCCGTTGAGCGCACCAACCAGCGCCGAGACGATCAACCCGGCCAAAATGGCGATGACAATTACCCAGAAAGTGGATCCACCGACGGCATCGGGTGAAAGATATGTGGTCAGGATCAAGGCGATGACAATACCCGAAAGATTGGCAGTGGCGATAATGGACAGATTGATCCCGGAGGTGAGCATGGCGATCATCATTGCCAGGGAGAGAACGCCCAGTTCGGGCATCTGATAGGCCATGGATTGAAAATTGCCCAGATTCATAAAATCATGGCCGGTAAAGCCCCACATCAAAAACATGATAAAAACCATCACAGCCAGTAAGACCAAGAAATGTGAAAACTTTCGCAACACGGAAACCTCCGGAATTAATTAACTTCAGTGATGATATGTTTTCGGGTTGACCGTTTGCTGCGGTAAGCGCTGACGCCCACGCTAACCAGAATAACAAATCCGATAATGACCTTGTACCACAGGGATGAGACGTGCATCAGCGTAAGCCCGTTGCCCATGATGGCGATCAGTGTCACCCCGAGGATGGTGCCGAGCATGGTGCCTGTTCCACCGGTCAGGCTGGCGCCGCCGAGCACGACCGCCGCAATGACATCCATTTCCTTGCCGACCAGTGAGTTGGGCGCGACCGTCTGCACCAGCAGGGCCTGGATGACACTGCCGATGCCTGCCATCAAACCCATGAAAGAATAGACAAACAGATTCAATCCCAGCAGGTTAAATCCGGCGCGTTGAGCAGAGGCTGGGTTACCGCCCATGGCATAAATACTTCTTCCCAAAATGGTGTAGCGCAGGATAAACCAGCCGATCAGTATCAGCGCGAACCAGATCACGGTAATAATGGACAGCCCGTATGGGTTGCCGTCTGCTGTGTATAACGTGAACACCCGGATGTTGTTGAAATCTCCAAACCAGGTCGGGAACCCGTAAAGCCATTTTCCTTTTGAAACAACGGTCAGGATCCCGTAATAAATATTCAGGGTTGCAATGGTTGTGATAATGCTGGGGATCTTGAAGAAATAAATGATCACGGCATTGAATAACCCCAATAGAATGCCGATGCCCCCCGCGATCAGGAAGACTGACAGGATGTTCAGGCCTTCTCCGTACTTCAACAACAGGACCGCAACGACATAGCCCGTAATGGTGGCTGTGGCTGTAAAGGAAATATCAATGCCGCCCGAGATCAATACGAACAACATGCCAATGGCGAAAGTCCCCATTAGTGAGTAACTTTTCAGCAGGTCGAACAGGTTCTCGATGGTGAAGAAACTGGGGTTGATCGAGGTGATGATGATGGAGAACACCACGATCGCTAAAAAAACATAGGTTTCATGCCGGGTTAAGAGTTTTTTCATTCAAGGTATTCCTTAATATGCGCCATTGACATGGTTTTGAATATCTTCCTGGGTTGCCTGCCGGGTATCGTACTCTCCCAGAATGCAGCCCTTATGCATGACCAGAACCCGGTTACAGTTGTTATAAACTTCAGGGATCTCTTCAGAGATCAGAATAATGGCAATGCCCTTTTCTGCGAGTTCACGGATAATTTTGTGGATGTCAAACTTGGCGGCGACATCGATCCCGATGGTGGGGCCGTCCAGGATCAGAACGCGGGGCTGGGTGGCAATCCACTTTGCAAGGACGACCCGTTGTTGATTCCCGCCGGACAGTGTTTGAACCGGAGATTCGACGCTGGGGATTTTAATGGTGAGATCCTTTATCCAGCGTTGAATGCTGTCCGTGACCTTGCCCTGATCGAGCAGTTTGAAGCGGTTTACCAGGCTGTCGAGCGTGGTGACAATAATGTTCTTGCCAACCGATTGGTTGTTTACCAGTCCCTGCGTCAGACGGTCCTCAGGTACATAAGCGATCCCCAGGCGCATAGCGTCCTGAATGCTGCGGATATTGACCGGTTTGCCATTGAAAAGAATTTCGCCTGTATCAGGCTGGCTGATGCCAAAGAGCGAAAGGGCCAATTCCGTTCGTCCGGATCCGAGCAAGCCGGTTATGCCCAGGATCTCTCCGGGGAATAATTTGAAATTAATGTCTTTATATTCCCCCCGGCGCGAAAGCCACTGGCATTCCAAAATGGGGTTATTTCCATTTTTGCCGGCAACAAAACGCTGGTATTCAACCTTTTTGCCGGTCATCAGAATTGTCAGTTTTTCATCATTTAATTCTGAACCGGGATAGGTTCCAACCATTTTGCCATCGCGGATCACACTTACCCGGTCGGCAATTTGTAAAATTTCATTAAGCTTGTGGCTGACGAACATGGTGGCAATGCCCTTGCTCTTCATGTCTGTGACCACAGCCAGGAGTGAATCGACTTCCTTTTTGGTGAGGGAGGCAGTTGGCTCGTCCATGATGAGGAGTTCCACATCCCGTGTCAGGGCGCGGCAGATCGCGACCAACTGCTGGTCGGCGATGGAAATTTCCCTGACGATGGCATCCAACGGCAGGCGTACATCGATCCGGGCCATGGCTTTTTCAGCCCCCCGCCGCAATTCCTTCCAGTTGATCAACTTTCTATGGCTGGCGACAAACCCGCCCAGGGCAATATTTTCAGCCACGGTCAGGTTTGGAAAAAGGGACGGGTCCTGATAGATAACCTGAATGCCCTTGTTGATCGCGTCAATTGCCTTGTTGCCATGGACCGCATGTCCTTTAATTTCAATAACGGAACCAGGATCAGCTTTAACGGTTTCAGAAATGATCTTGATAATGGTTGATTTGCCGGAGCCATTTTCTCCAGCCAGGCAATGGATTTCCCCTTTTTGGATATCAAAATCCACCTTGTCGAGGGCTGTCACCCCGGCGTAATGTTTGCTGACTTTCCGTAACGCTAAGAAAGGTTCCGCCATACGATTTCCTTTTTCTATTGATGGTATTCAGTCCAAATTATATTCCATGAAGTGACCGGGAAAAATAGGGGCTTCCCCCTATAAAAAGAGGGAAGCCCCGTGTCCAGGAAGTATCTTTAGAAGCCCAAAGATTCTGCGTTTTCAGGAGTGATGTCCATCATGGCGTCTGCCTTGATGACGGTTCCTTCAATGGTTACCGGTCCAATGCCGGGGATATCGGTGCCATTCGCGACCTTGTTGCCGTCCAGAATGTATTTGGCAAGCCAGACCATGCCGAAGCCTGCATCACCGGGGTTCCAGAGGATGCCTTCTTTCATGGAGCCTTCCTTAAGATAGGGGGCTGCCTGTGAAGGAATAACCGTACCAACCACGGCGACCTTGTCGGTCATGCCTTTTTCCTTGAGAGCCTGTGCAGCGCCGATGGGTCCGAGACTGCCAAAGCCAACGATGCCTTTCAGGTTCGGATAGGCCTTGAGCAATTCAAGGGTCTTCTGGCGGGCAAGTTCCTGATCTTCACCGCAGGGAATGCGCTCGGTGATCAGGGTCAGGTTGGGGTATTTTTCCTTGGCGTACGCAATGCCAGTGTCAGCCCAGAAGTTGTGCAGGGGGACGGTCAAGCCGCCAACGAATACAGCGTATTCGCCGGAGTCGCCCATGTGTTCAACCAATTGGTCCCACGCATGTTCGCCGAATTTGACGTTGTCGATCAGTTCAAAATCGTAGTCACTGCCGACTTGGTCGGGGGATTCGTGTGTAATAACGATGATGCCCTTTTCCTTTGCCTTCTGCAGAACGGGTTCAAGCGCCTTGGCGTCGTTGGGTACTACTGCGATCGCATCCACACCTTTGGCGACCAGGTCTTCGATCATCTTGACTTGTTGGGCGGGGTCAGCCTGGGCAGGCCCGGTCTGATAGGCATTGACGCCCAATTCAGAAGCAGCCCGGTTGACACCGGTTTCCATTACATTGAACCATGGGATGCCTGTAATCTTAACGACCACTGCAATCTCATACGGTTCCTTTACTTCGGCAGTGGGTTGAGCCTGGGGGGCGCAGGCAGCCAGTAGACTGAGTACTACAACCAGGGACAAAAAGCGAGCCCAAAACATTTGTTTCTTCATCGAATTCTCCTCTTTAGTTATTGGATACCGGATATTTGGGATCCAGCTCCGGATGGAATTCCACCAGAAAAACGGTGGTTGGAACGAATGTCAATTTTATGGAAGATCTGACACTTTTGAGTGAGTGTCTCCTGGAAAGCATCTGACAGGTGGCCCTGGTCAAGCCCGCTTCAGGAAGAGGTAACATTACTTGCGTTGACCGTATGTTTGGAATTTTTCTCCTATGGTTTCCATCTCCTTATCTGAAAGTATGACTGGTTCACCGATGCATTTGGCCTGGTAATACAGTCGGGATACCAGTTCCAGTTCCTCTGCGGTGGCAAATGCAGAGCCTATATCTTTACCGACTGTGACGATGCCATGGTTCGCCATTAAGCAGGCGTTATAGCTGCCGATGGCGGCGAGAATTTCGTCAGACAATTCCTGAGAGCCAAACGTGGCATATTTTGCCAGGGGAACCTTGTTGCCAGAAAAACCAACCAGGTAATGAACGGCTGGTAATTCCCAATTCATGCAGGCAATGGTGGTTGCATACACCTGATGGGTATGCACCACGGCATTGATATCCTGCCGGTGTTGAAGCAGCGCCAGATGAAATCTGATCTCGCTGGAGGGTTGTAGATCTCCCTCGACGATCTGACCGTCAAGCGAGACCACGACCACGTCGGCTGGTTTCATTTCAAAATAATCCACTCCGCTCGGCTTGATGGCTACTAAATTTTCCGCGCGATTGTAGACGCTAAGGTTTCCGCCCGAGCCGGTGGTTAAGTTGGCCGTGATCATCTTTTTGCCGTATTCAACAATTGCTTTTCTTTCATCCTTTAAGCGCATGTAAATCTCCTTTAATTTTCATTGTTTATAACGATTTTCACTATTATACCCCTATCGTTACAAAATTTCAATAGTGAAATTTTGTAACGATAGTAAGCGGAAATGGGGAAGGTCTGAAAAAAAAGGATAAAATTCTGATCCGTGGTACCCTTGTTTGGGCTATTGTTGGAAATTCCCGATCATCTCCCCGTATCTATTTGCTTTTATCAGCGTCATATATGTTGAGACAATGTGATTCCAGAACATGAGTTAATAACGCAGGCAGGACAATTTGATCCGCGGGCGCTTGCTGAAGTTTACGATCTCTTCAGTCCGCGTTTGTATCGCTACGCCATGCGCCTGCTGGGGGATGCCAGTACGGCAGAGGATTGTGTGTCTGAAACATTCAGCCGTTACCTGAAAGCATTGCAGGCCGGCAGGGGTCCGCGTGATCACTTGCAGGCTTATTTGTTCCGGATCGCACATAACCTTGTCGTGGACCATTATCGCCGCCAAACTCCCACCGAGGAATTGGAAGAAGATCTGCCGCAAGCCGGGACCACTGAAGGCATTGCCGAGGATAACCAACGAAAGCGCGGCGTGCGGGAGGCTTTGCGCCAGCTGACCGAAGATCAACAACAGGTGGTGATGCTCAAGTTCCTTGAAGGCTGGGATAACGAAGAGATCGCGCGAGCGCTGCATAAACCCATTGGCGCCGTCAAGTCACTGCAGCACCGTGCGCTGGCACAGTTGCAAAAAATTTTATTGAATGAGGCAAGATGATAAAAAAAATCGATCAACCTGATTCGCAGCTGGCGGATCTGCTGGCTGAATTGAAATCCGTTCCAGAGCGTGATCCGCGAGCCGCTGCCCGGGGGAAAAACAAATTTTTAGCAGAGGCAGTATCTCTCAGTGAAAAACGCCGTCATACTGGGTGGACGTCAATCTTTTACCAAAAGGAGAAATTTGCAATGAATTTGATTGTATCCACCCTTGCCATTATCGGTTTGCTGTTTGGAGGCACCGCCACGGTTGCCGCCGCGCAGGATGATCTTCCGATGGAGGCTCTGTACCAGATCAAGCTTTTCAGCGAAGATGCGCAGTTATGGTTCAACAACGACCCTGCTGCAGAAGTTGACCTGCTCATGCAGCAGGCGCAGACCCGGACGGAAGAAATGGCTGCGTTGAATGGCATGGGTCTCATTCCGCCCGCCGCCCTGGGCACCCGAACGCAGGATCGAATTAACCAGGCATTACGAGTTACTGCGACCCTGGATGAAAAGGAAGTGACCGATACACTGTTGCTCATCCGTGAGCGACTGCAAACCCAGGATCAATTGTTGAGCCAACTTCGGGATGGGTCATGCGTCGACTGCGAACCGGTCGTGGAGCGGACACGTGCCATGCTCCATACCCAACAGGCAGAGGTTGAAAACGGTTTGAAAGATCCACAAGGGTTCATCCGCCGCCAGACTGGAAATGCCACTGCGGTGCCTACCGAAGCCCCTATCACAGAAGAACCGTTGGGAGCTGAGACTGAGTCTCCTGTCGTTGCCGGAGAACCACTTGTGACCGGGACTCCCGGGGGCTGCCCTGAATCAGCCTGCACGCCCGCATTGGATGGCACACCTCAGCAGAACGGAAATATCGGAACCCCGGAGCCTCAAGGCGGCAAAGGGGAGCAGGATGACCACTTGAATGATCAGAATAAGAAAGGCGGAAAGCCCTAACCAATGATGCGAATAAAAAAGGGAGTCGCTTTGCAGGCGACTCCCTTTTTTATGGGTGGAACAACTTTTCTCCGGCACGCACAGCGGCCTTCAGGCGATTCTCCGGGGGGGTGATCGGACAAGACCAATGATCATTGTAGGCACAGTAGGGATTATAAGCGAGGTTAAAATCCACTAGAAAATGATTGCCGGGCAGCGGCTCAGGCTCGAGGTAACGTCCGGCGGGGTAGGTCTCTTTGCCGGCCAGGGCATCAACAAATGGCAGAAAGAATCCGTGCTCACTCTGGTAGATGGTCAGCTGTACTTCAACATCATCCACCATAAAATTAAAATTGCCAAATTTCTCGTAGACTTGAACAGCGCCTGTTGAGGTTTGTATTTCAATGTGTTCCTTGACCGGGAATTCATTCACTTTTACTTCAAGTCGCAGGGCATCATTTTCAGGGAAATAATCCAGGCCGCTAAAGTTTTTTCTCTGGTCGGGGGTCAATGGGCTGTGCCGGTCACTCACAAAGAACTTATCCTTTTCAACACGAAAGGCATCCAACTCTGTCATGGTTCCTCCATTAAGATCCAATGTATTTACATTAGACCGTCACGGGGCAGTAATTCTTACATGGGCGGGTCAGATCGACCCTGGTTTGCCTGCCATTTGAATATACCTTTTCGATCATCCGATCAAATACCGCCCTTGTCAATTCAACTGTATTATGCTATTTTTAGTCTGAAGGATAATAAATATAATGGATTCCCCGAAAACAGTGATGATCATTGAAAATGAACCGGACGCTGCGGATTTATTTGCAGAGATGATGCCGGACATTTCAGGTCCGGAAGTTCTGCGCCATATGCGGCGTGAGCCAGACATGCAAGCCATTCCTGTCATTATCCTTTCTGCCAAAAGTACGCCCGGGGATATCAAAGCCGGGTTTGATGCAGGCGCAACAAAGTATCATACCAAACCCGTCAGCTTTCTTGACCTCAAGCAGGCAGTGACACAGGTGTTACAAAAGGTGTGAGCGGCATCGCATGAGTCTTGTGCGCGTTTTTGTAGCCATTGAACTTCCTGGTCGTGTTTGTGATGCGATCCAAAAACAAACGCTTCGCCTGCGCCAGACATTGGGTAATGACTTTATCCGCTGGGTGCCCACCCAAAACATGCACTTGACTTTGAAATTCCTTGGCGATACTTCCACATCCTACCTGGATTTTCTGAAACAAATGCTCGTCCGTGAGGCGGGGGCTCACCCGCAGTTGGACCTGCAATTGGGCGGACTTGGTTCCTTTCCAACACGGCGAAATCCGCGCCTGATGTGGATCGGGATCCATGCCCCGCAGGAGCTGGCAGCGCTGCAAAGAAGTATTGAAGCAGGCGCATCCCGTTTGGGCTATAAACCGGAGGAGAAGGCGTTTTCGCCGCACCTCACCATTGGACGTGCCCGGCAGGATGCCAGCCCGTCTGACCTGCAACAGATCCGTACCGCACTGGATGAGATCCAACTTGGCAATATCGGCACAGCCAGAGTAGACTCCATCCATCTATTCAAGAGCGACCTGCAGCCTGGCGGGTCGATCTATACCAAGTTATTTTCCGCGCCATTATCCAAACCATGAGGTGAAACCTGAACGCACTTGAACTTGCCCGCGAAATTGTAAATTCCCTTGAAGATAAAAAGGGTGAAGATATTGTCCTGATCGACCTGCAAGGCATTGTCTCTTTTACCGACTATTTTATTATCTGTACCGGCACCAGTGACCGCATGCTCAACGCGCTGGCTGATGCCATTGTTGATGATGTTCGAGAGCGGCACGAGAAAAAAGGAAAGAAGCAGGGCTTTGCCCGCGACGGCTGGGTGATCGTGGATTATGGGGATGTTGTTGTCCACCTGTTCGCCCCCGAGCAGCGTGACTTTTACGACCTTGAAGAACTATGGCAGGACGGGAAGGTCCTGTTGAGAGTGCAATAGGAAAACCGAAGGATAAAAAAATCCCGCGCTGATTTGCGCGGGATTTTTTTTATATAGCGGCTATTTTTCAAACACCCATGGGTCTACAGCGCGTTTCCAGTCGACCAGTTCTTCCTTCTTGAACCAGAGCGCCACTTCGCGTTCGCCGGTTTCAGGTTTATCTGAAGCATGGATCAGATTGCGTCCCACTTCAAGGGCAAAGTCATGGCGGATGGTGCCGGGCGCTGATTCGGCGGGTTTGGTTGAGCCAACGGTCTGGCGCACGGCGGCTACGGCGTTGGGACCTTCCCAGACCATCGCCATTACGGGCGCGGAAGTGATGTAGGAGATCAAGCCATCATAGAACGGCTTTCCCTTATGTTCGGCATAATGGGTCTCAGCCAGCGTATTGCTGACTTGAATAAATTTTGCGGCAACAAGCCGAAGTCCACGGCGTTCAAAGCGGGCGATCACTTCACCGATCAATCCGCGCTGCACACCATCGGGTTTAACAAGTACGAGCGTTCTTTCCACAGAAAATCCTCCAAAAGTATATTATGTCACGCCTGCACTGCAGGCAATGGCATTCATTAACGAATTAACTCTTCCGCCTTGTTGTAGGCTTCGAGTGCTTCCTTCAAACGATTGGCACGCATGTAGGCATCTCCCAATGTCTGCCAGATGCCGACTTCCACCGGATACCGGTAAATGGATTCTGCCAGGTCGCGGATGGTCTCTTCGATGTGCTTGCCTTTTTTAATGAGCTTCGAATAATGTGACAGGGCGGCGGGAATATCACCACGGTCCAGTTCACTTTTTGCCTGGTTCAGGGCCAGGATGGTGTTCGATCCATCCGGCTGTAGTTTGCGGGCTGCCAGGCTGATCTTTTTCTTTTGAGCGGGCTGTACGGCTGGCGGAGGAGTCTGTTCGGCAGCGGATTGTACAGGGGGCTGTGAAGGAGGCGGCATAAATGGCAGCGGCGTTTCGATCGGGGCTGCCTGTTTGGGTGCAGTGACAGGTTTGCTTTCCACCGGCGCTGGTTCCAGGGGATGCCAGTCTGAAGGCGAAGTGGGTTGGGGCTGTTGAGGTTCTTCCGCTTCCCATTGTTCGCGGCGCTGCCAGGGCGGTGTGTCATCATCCTCGTCCATTTCGTTTGTCCCTTCCTCGAACCCTTCCTGCTGCCAGATGGGAAGTTCCTCTGTGCTGACGCTTTCTTCAGCTACAGCTTCCACCGGCTCCATGGTCGGTTGTTCGACATTGGTGATCCATTCGGGCAGATCTGATCTTTCTGCAGCCGGTTCGGTCTCTTTTGTTTTTTTCTCAACCCGGGAAGATTGAGCCGAAAATAGAAGTGAGTCAGGTGTGGTGGGCAGGTTATCAAATGGAAGACCGGGTTCGTCGTCCAGGCTGTTGAGCCATTGTGCCAGATCACTTTCAGGTTCAGTCGTTTCCTGATAGGCGGCGGTTTCCTGCGGTACGGCATCCTTTTCGGCAGCACTTAACCAGCCTGGCATGTCAGATTTATGTTCATCTAATTCCGGTTTTTCTAATTCCAATTGGTCAAAGGATGAACTGGTTTCCGGTTGAGCATCAGCCAGCCATTCAGGTTTTTCGGGTTCCGATTCCGGTTCGCGCAGCCATTCGGGAATGTTCTGTGAGGTGCTGAGGGGTTGTTCCGGTTTTTCTTCATTTTTAAGATTGCGGAACCAGGCACTTGTTTCGTCTGTGGCAGGCGCGGTCCGGGCGGCGTTCTCAAAATCGGCGACGAACTGCTCATCGATGATTTGCGGGTAGTCAACTGTTTCGGGTTCCTGTTTTTCGGCCTGCCCGGCAGGCGTGGATTTAGCTTCTCCGATCGATTGCGCCTGTGAAACCCAATCTGGCGGGGTTTCGCTGCGTTTGTTCGGATCTGTGACCATTTCTTCGGGTTTGGCGCCATGTTTGGCGGCAAGAGATTCAAGCCATGCCACGGCATCATCCTGTTCCTGGGCGGTTGACCCCAGGCTTTCAACCGATGCGGCGGGAGTCACTTGATCCAGGTTCTGTGCCTTTGAAACCCATTCGGGCGGGGTCTCGCTGCGTTTGTCCGGATCGGTGACCATTTCTTCGGGTTTGGCGCCATGTTTGGCGGCGAGAGATTCAAGCCATGCCACGGCATCATCCTGTTCCTGGGCAGTCGTCCCCAGGCTATCAACCGATGCGGATATCGCGGCAGGTTCTTCATCTTTGGATTCGAGACCGCTCAGCCAGTCGGGAAGGTTGTCTGCTGCTTGCGCAGGCTCAACGGCTTCGGTGTCGTCCATTTTAGTCAGCCAATCTTCAACACTACTTTCCTGAACAGGTTCAGCGGCTTTCTTGTCGTCCAGGCCGCCCAGCCAGTCGGGGAGGGTACTCTCTTGTGTAGGTTCAACGGCTGGTGTCTCGTCCAATTTACTCAGCCAATCTTCAACACTATTTTCCTGTACTGGTTCAACGGTTTTCTTTTCATCCAGTCCGCCCAACCAGTCGGGAAGGCTGCTTTCCTGGGCAGGTTCAATGGCTGGCAGTTCGTCCAATTTACTTAGCCAATCATCAATGCTGCTTTCCTGTACAGGCTCCTCAGTGTTCTTTCCATCCAACCCGCCCAACCAGGCAGGGATGTTGCTCTCCTGTTCGAGTTCAACGGCGGATGTCTCATCCAGTTTACTTAGCCAGTCTTCAATATTGCTTTCCTGGGCAGGCTCCACGGCTTTCTTTTCATCCAGTCCGCTCAACCAGTCGGGGACGTTGCCCTCTTGTACGGGTTCAACAGGCTGCTTGTCATCCAGCCTGCTCAAGGAGTCAGGGGTGTTGCTTTCTTGTGCAAATTCAACAGCAGGTGTCTCGTCTAACTTACCCAGCCAGTCGGGGATAAATTCCTCTTCTGCAGGTTGCGCGGGTTCAGCAGGTTGGTTGTCATCCAGGCTGCCGAGCAGGATGGGGGCAATGTCAGCCGGCGCGGATTCAGATGCAGGTTGTGAGGGGGTATCCTTTAGCCAATCGGGAATATTGTCGGTCTGGGCGGCATCAGAGGTTTGGTCCAACAGCCATTCTGGAATGTCGAGTGACTGTCCAGTTTCGGTTTGAGGTTCGGGCTTGGTGGAGGAAGCGTCAGAGACAGGCGCTTGATCCTTGAGCCAATCGGGAATATCCGCCGGGGTGAGGCTGTCGCCAGACTCTTCATCAAATAATGAGACGGGTTGTTCAGCAGATTTCGCTTCGCCCCAGCCGGCTTCTCGCAGGAAATCAGGGATCTCATTGTTGTTTAATTCAACGACCTGTGAGGCGGCTGCGGCAGAGACGCCGCTGTCAAGCCCGAGCGATGGACTCCAATTCTGCAAATCTTTTTCTTCCCCGCCTTTGTATTCCAGTTTTTCCAGACTGATCGTATTGTCGGCAATTTCACTGGACGAGAATATGGAACCCTTGGCATAGGCAGTGTATGGATCCAGCTCTTCCACCCGCAGGCGGTAGACAGAGCTTTCAGCGGCACTGGCAGGTGCGGGTAAAAGGTCAACCATGATCCGATTCGCATCCAGGCAATACTCATAGCGCTTAAGCAATTGGGCGCAGATATCAGACGCCTCTGCTTTTTGACCGCTGTGGAAGTATGCATGCGCCAGCAATACCTGCATGTCTGCGCGCTCGGCATCTTCCTGGAGAACAGCGCGGACTTCTGCAATGGCTTGTGGATATAACTCGCCCTGCACATACATATGGGCAAGCGCGCCGCGTGTCATGCGGACCTTGGGCGGTTCCATGCCGTCACGGCGTCCGTACAATCTTTGCAGTTCCCCTTGAATTGCGGCATTGGATGGTTGTGATTCGAAGGCGCGCTGCATATGCCAGATGGCATCGTCCAGTTTGTTCTGCTCGTCGCAGACAATGCTCATGCCGACATGGGAAACAAAATCATCCGGGACCGCCATTAAGACGCGTCCGAAAACATCCACCGCCTCAGCAAAGTGCTTTAATTCAAGATGTGCCTTGCCAAGCAGGCGGTAGGTTGCCAAATGTTTGGGAAATGTTTGTAGTATATGGTGACAATGCGCAATTGCTTCATTGATAAGTCCCTGGTCAATGAGGCTTTCGATCTCACGATTGTAAATTCTTAAAGAAACTTTTGCCATTGCCGTTTTCCTATGATGTGATTCTGATTCTTAGTTAATTTACAAGAATATACACTATTTTACTCGTAAAATAGCGGGAGTGGCGGTACGAATTCATCGCTAAAACCATATGCCGACAGCACACTTTGAGCTGCTTCTGCAAGTTTTGCCTCATCGTTGGCGTGGATCTCAAATAAAGGCTGGCCTGTTTCAACTTTATCCCCCACTTTCTTTTGGATCAGGAACCCAACAGCGTGATCAATGGGGTCGCTCTTTCGGTATCGCCCTGCACCGAGAGCCACTGATGCTTCACCCACGATCCTGGCATGGACCTGCGAGATGTATCCGCTCCGCGGGGCAGGTATCACTTGCACATATTTTGCGGACGTGAATTTGGATATATCATCCACATATGAAACATCGCCGCCCTGCGCCTGAACCAGCACGCGGAATTTTTCAAGCGCGCTGCCATTTGCAATGCACTTTTCAGCCATGGCGCGTCCTTCGTCCAGAGTTTTGGCGCGCTGACCAAGAACCAGCACGTGCGCGGCGACATGCAGGCAGTGCTCATAATAATCAGCGGGGGCATGCCCGTGTAAAAGTCCAACGGCTTCGATCAACTCAAGCGCGTTACCCACCGCCGAGCCCAAAGGCTGGTTCATGTCTGATAGCAGGGCAACGGTTTTGCGGCCTGCCAGGCGCCCAATATCGACCATTAACTGACCGAGTTCGCGGGCTTCATCCAGGGTTTGCATGAATGCGCCGAGACCTGTCTTGACATCCAATACGATGGCTTGCGCGCCTGATGCGATCTTCTTACACATGATGGAGGATGCGATCAGCGGCATGGATGGCACGGTGCCTGTTACGTCGCGCAGGGCGTACATTTTTCCATCGGCAGGCGCGAGGTCAAGAGACTGACCTGTGAGTACGATCCCTTTATCCTTTAACTGTTGTATGAATTCATCGGTGGTCAGATCCACACGGTAACCGGGAATGGATTCCAGTTTGTCAAGTGTGCCGCCGCTAAACCCAAGTCCGCGGCCTGACATTTTGCCAACGGGCAAGCCGCAAGCCGCAACCATCGGCATGACCGAGATGCTGGTCTTGTCTCCGACGCCGCCTGAGGAGTGTTTATCCACTGCGATATCGACCACTTTGGAAAGGTCAAGCACCTGTCCGGAACGTGCCATGGCAAGCGTCAGATCTGCCGTTTCAAAGGGGGTCATACCATTTAGTACAATTGCCATTGCAAAAGCAGATGCCTGATAATCGGGAATGTCCCCATTGCTAAATCCCTGGATAAAGAAATCGATCTCCTGTGAGGTCAATTCCTGTTTATCGCGTTTTTTGATAATGATGTCCACCGCGCGCATAATAAATCTCCTTGATCAGATTCTATTTTATCGCAAAGTAGAGGGCGGGGGGAGGCGGATGAGGGCGAATAAAAAAGACCGTAATACTTTTGTAATTACGGTCTTACTGTTCATGTTTTCCTGACCAGTTTTTGCCCCTCTTTGCTGTCTTGTACGGTCCAGCCCAGGGAGGAGATCTGATCGCGCAATCCATCTGAGGCGGCAAAGTCTTTTTTATTGCGGACATCTTTCCGCTGTTCGAGCAGCGCAAGGACTTCGGCGGGCGGCGCATCCCCTTCCTCTTCTGCTTTTGACGCATTGAGCACCATCTCCAGAATTTCCGGGTGAAGACCCTGCCCGATGGATGCCGGGGGAGAAAATTGACCCAGTTCGCTGAGCGGGAATTTTACGCCTGAGGGGTGAATATCCATGCCATTTGATTTCAAGACCGAAACCGAGCTGACACCGCTCACTTCACAACAAGCCGCTTCGAAATCCAGGATCACACCTGAATGTTCGTCCAGCCCGAGGACAATGTTCTCCGGAGGTAACAGGCTTCGCCACTGTTCAAAGCGCTCCATGCCAAAAAAACACCGGCTGGTATCCAGGTCTATGCCGCCGTCGGCATTATTCCAATGCGGCACACAGGACAGGTTTAAGCCATAATCTGCAAACAGGTCAAGGCCACGTTTGGTGTGCACATCCTCGCCCACTTTATACACTTCATAAACCGGCAGTGCCCAGGCGCCAATGGAAATGGTGGCGGCGGACGCAAAGATCAGGGTGGCACCGAGTCTGTGCCGCGCACGGATGATGTCCCATGCCAGCGAGCCTTCCAATTGCCGGACTGCATAGCTGGGACTGCCAGGTCCCATGAAAATGATATTGGCAGTGAGCAGGGACTTTAATATTTCCATGTTATCCGGGCTAAACTCTGTCCCCTTTTTGCGGGCAGGGATAATGTCGATGCTCGGTTTGTAATTTTGCAGGCGGGTCTGAAGGAACTCTGCAACCCGCCCTGCGACTTGATAGGAGTTCAGCTCAAAGCCGGCAGTCGTTTCCATGACGGCGATGCGCAGGGGATCGGGAATGAGGCGGGCCAGTGATTCAAAAATGCGCCCGCCCGCCAGGGAGGTTTCGCCTGAGCCAAGAAATGCTATGCGTCCAATTGTCATGCTAATTGGATGAGGCGTTGATCTGGTCTATTACGTTGAGGAATATCTCATTGTCCGGAATGTCGGTCATGTTCGAGCCATAGTGAACATAGCGGATCCTTCCTTCGGTATCCACCACACAGTTCAGCGGCATTCGACCCAATTTGAAAAGATTGACTTCCTGGCGGTACATGCGGGGTACGATGGCTTTGGGATCAGACAGGCCAATGTAGGGGATATTCTCTTTTTTCCAATGCGCCTCGAACGAGCTTTTGCTGTCGAGACCGATCGCCAGAATTTCTGCACCGCGTGCAGTGAACTCGGAATAACCATCTCTCATACGCGCCAACTGCGCGCGGCAGTAGGGTCACATAAATCCGCGCAGGAAGGCAAGCACAACCGGTTTACTTCCACGGTAACTGGAAAGGCGGACGGGATTTCCATTGAGGTCTTCCAGTTCAAAATCAGGGGCGGGTTCGCCGGGGGTAATGATGTCTGTTTTCATGTGTATCTCTCCAAAATAAACAGGTTAGTTTTCCTGTATATAGTTTACAACTTCATTCATAAATTCACCGGGACATTCCTCGTGCGGCACATGTCCACAACCGGCGATCAGGCTGAGTTTTGCATTTGGGATCTCCGTGCTGATGGCTTCAAAATACCATGAACGGATCAGCCGGTCTTCAGCGCCTGCCACAATGAAAACCGGCACGCCTAATTGCGGAAGCAAGGGGCGCAGTTCAGGGTAGGCGGGCGCGAAGGTTAGTTCGTAAAACGCGCGATCCCAATTTTTGATCTGAAATATTTCCAAAGGCTGTTGTTTGATCTCATCCGTCAATTTTGTCTGGTCGAACCATTCGCGCTGAATGGTCTGGGGCAGAGTCTGCTGGATATCGCGCATCATCAGCTGACCGATATGCCGCATTTGCGGAGTCCACATTAGAGGCAGCGCCCAGGCGGGGAACTGCGGACCCCTTCCGCCGCCGACACCTGGGTCCACCAATATCAGGGATGCCACTCTTTGAGGATATTCCAGTCCAAACGCCGTCGAGACCCCGCCGCCTGCCGAGTTGCCGACCAGGACCGCCTTTTCAATTTTGAGCGCATCCATCAATCCGCGCAAAAGTTCGATATTGGCTTTCATGCCATACGGATTCCCGCTCCAATCCTCCGGCATTGGACGTTCTGTCAAGCCGAAGGCAGGACGGTCATAGGCGATCACACGTCCATATTGTGAAAGGTCATCCATCACTTCGCGCCATGAATAGACGCCTGTACCAAACCCATGCAGCAGGATAAAGGTCGCTGTGCCTGATCCCATTTCCTTGTAATGAATGGTGACATCGTTGACTTCGATGAATTTGCTGTCGGGATCGGCAAATTCCATTTCAGAACGCAGGCCATCGAGCACGGATACCGGCACAAGAAAAGGTCCGACCAGGGCAGTGATGCAAAGCAGGGTGAAAAGGATCAAAACAACTTTTTTCAAGCGCTTCATTTTGATTCTATCGTTCCAATTCCTTTAAGAATTCAAGGGTTGCAGTTGTAACCTGGGTCCACTGTTCTTCAGCGGAGATCGCTGCCTGGTTGTCTCCAGCCTGGGGTCCGTATGACCCGAACTGGGCATGGTTGCCGCCTTCGATGACGACGTATTGGGTATCGGTGGACAGCAGGGATTTGGTCTCTTCGAATTTTTCCACGCCTGCCATATCCCGGGTGCCATAGATCGAAAGCACCTTGATATCCGCCTGCTTGAGTGAATCATCGGCGGGGTATGAGGCAAAAAATACCAGACCATCCAATTGAGCGAGGTGGTCTTTGGCAAACACAGAAGCGGCAACACCGCCGAGGGAATGCCCGCTGACAACCCACTGTGTTATTTCAGGATGTTGGGCCAGGACAGGCTCCGCGGCATTGATATCAAAAAAAGCCAGGTTCAAAGGCGCGGGTAAAAGCGCGACGAAATAACCCTTTTCAGCGATCATCCGCAAGACCGGGGCGTAGGCGCGATAGTCCACCCGGCCGCCGGGGTAAAAGATAAAACCCAGGGCAGGCGCGGTGTTCACTGGTGTGAAGGTGTAGACTCCAGATTCAAGTTTTACATTCACCAGTGTGTCACTGGTCAAAGCCTGCAGGGCTGGTTCACCTGGGGGGTAGGCATCGTTCGCCCAAACCACAAATGCGCCGATGGCGATCAGCAGCCCCGCCGCTACGATGGCGGCGATTAATTTAAAGTTTATTTTTTTCAACCTTATCCGTCCTGGTTTACGAGTTCTTTTGCTTTTTCCCAAATTTCGTCAAACATTTTTACCGTCAATTTTCCAGTCAGAGTGTTTTGCTGGCTGGGGTGATAGGAGCATAGCAGGGACACGGGATGAGCACCTGGCGTGAATGCTGGATTTTCAATGGAATACAGCGCGCCGTGCGAAAATTTCAAACCGCGCGCTTGAAATATTTTGAGGATCCTGTCAAAGGCGATCTTACCCAGGCAGACGATGAGTTTAGGCTGGAGGATATTTAATTCACGTTCGAGGTACGGCTGGCAGGTGTTCAACTCGACGGGGTCCGGCTTGTTATCCGGCGGCGCACAACGTCCCGCTGCTGTGATGTACATATCCTTCAGGATAAGCCCGTCGTTCCTGGATTCAGCTCCGGCCTGATTTGCGAACCCGGCACGGTGCAGGGCGGGAAACAGAAAGCCGCCCGATGCATCTCCTGTGAATTGACGACCTGTGCGATTGGAACCATGCGCTCCGGGGGCCAGTCCCACCACCAGCACCCTCGCCTGCGGGTCTCCAAAACCGGGGACAGGTTTACCCCAGTAGTCGTGGTCCTGGTACGCCTTGCGTTTTACCTGCGCAACTTCCTCACGCCATTCCACAAGGCGCGGGCATTTGCGGCATTGAATGATTTCCCGGTTAAGTGAGTCGAGTGGGTTCAAGTTTTGATTTCAAAAGAACGACGGGAGCGAAACCCGTCGTTCTTTATTTGGTGTTTTCCAGCACATCCAACAGCGCTTCGTATTCCTCATCACATTCATGACACATATCCAGGTGTTCGCGGATGAGCGGCATGAGTTTCTCGGCGTCCTGGGATCGAACTTCGGCTTCGACAAATTCGTCCAGGCGATTGAACATATCATCACAGGACATTTCTTCGGCGCGCACGTCCTCAAGGATCCGGAGAAACTTGACGATGACCTCGTCTTGTAATTCGACTTGAGGTTGGAAAATATGCTTAATTTGTTGGAAGAAGTTTTTGATATTCATCGTAGAGAGTTGACGATTAATCTAATCTTAATCTTACTTGTTCTCAAAAGCCATCAAAAGGTCTTGCGGCGTGAGGTCTTCGAGCGCGAGGCGCCTTTTTAAACGCAGGCGGGCATCGTGCAAAAGTTTATATAACGCGTTGCGGTTGGTCTTCATGCGCCGGGCGGCTTCTTCCATGGGGACATCCTGCAAACCAAGCAATACGAGCGCCTGATGCTGTTTGGGAGTGAGTTCCTCCTCCAGGATGCGGCGGACACGCGCGAACATGTCGGAGCGCTCAGCCGAAGATTCGGGGGAAGCCTGGGAATCTGCGAGCAGACCGGGGGGCGGGGGGGCATCTTCATTCTCGGATAATTCATCGAGTGAGGAATCCCTCCAGCGCTTGCGGCGGAGTTCGGTCAACGCAAGGCGGATGGCGATCTTGTGCACCCAGGTGGTGAAAAGACTGCGGCCTTCAAAGGTGTTCAATTGATCGAGGACACGTAAAAGAGTCTCCTGTGTCACCTCTTCAACGAGCGGCTCAAAGAGCGGAGAATCTGAAGACAGCCAGCGGGTGAGGGCGTAGGGCAATCCTTTTTGGATCACCTCCCGCAGGTCATTGACGGCATCTTCGTGTACGGGGCCTGAAGCTCGCAGGTCAGCCAGCCATGCTTCGTTCGTGCGTGTGGTCATAATGGATGGATTATAAAAGAGAATTGGGAGGCATTTGAGATTCTTATGAAACTATGAGATTTCGGGTCCGGTCCCGGCCTGGGGAAAATCGGCGGAGCGCATACTTCGCGGTTGACGGCGTGCAAGGTATACTTTGGAAATATTCTGGTCTTGATGGTCCTGGGAGGTGCTCATGCTGCAGATCGAGAAAGTGGATACCAATAATAAAAAGCAGGTCAGGCGTTTTGTTAAATTGCCCCACCGTATCTATTCAGGCTGCGCACAATGGGTTCCGCCGCTAAACATCGATGCGTATAACCAACTGAACCGGAAAAAGCACCCGTTCCATGAACATTCGGATGTGGATTTTTTTCTGGCAGTGCGTGACGGGTGCGATGTGGGCCGCATTGCCGTGATCGAGAACAAGCCTTTTAATAGACTGCACCAGGAAAAGACAGCGGATTTTTATTTGTTCGAGTGTGAGAATGAGCTGGACACCGCGACCGCATTATTCAACACCGCATTCGAATGGGCAGGGGCACGCGGATTGAAAAAGGTAATTGGTCCCAAAGGCATGGGTCCCCTGGATGGCTATGGCATCCTGACTTTTGGGCAGGAACAGCGCCAGACCATGACCATGCTTAATTACAACCATGCCTATTACCAACATTTGGTCGAAGCGCAGGGGTTTGAAAAAGAGGTGGATTTTATTTCATGCAACCTGCCCGCGGACAAGTTTAAAATACCTGACCGGGTTGAAAAAATCGCCGAGCGCGTGATGCAGCGCGGGCATCTGGAAGTGAAGCGCTTCAGGAATAAGAAGGAACTGCTGGCATGGGCGGATCGCATTGGAAGGGCATATAACGATGCATTCGTGGATAACTGGGAATATTATCCCTTGTCACAACGTGAGATAGATTTTGTGGTTGAAAATATCATGACCGTTGCCGATCACCGCCTGATCAAGATCATCACGCATGGCGAGGATGTGGTCGGTTTCCTTTTTGCATTCCATGATGTGTCTGCCGCGCTGCAGCGCGCCCGGGGCAGGCTGTTCCCGTTCGGGCTGCCTGATCTTCTGTTGGAGATGCGCCGCACGGATACGGTTGCGGTAAATGGCATGGGGATCCTGCCGGGCTTTCAGGGGCATGGCGGCAATGCCTTGTTGTATTCTGCAATGGGAAAGACTCTGCTGGAATTCCAACAATTCATGCATGTGGAAATGACCCAGGTGGCGGAGACCGCCGAACAAATGCGCGCCGACTTGAAGAATTTGAACGGCGTGGAATATAAGAATAATCGTGTGTATCGCAAGAGACTTGGATAAAAAGGTTTATGGTCCAACGGTGAACGCTGCCGGTCAGCGCGAGGTCCTGAATAAGGAGAACCGATATGCAGCATCCCCTTGAATTCATTCCCATAAATGTACGCAAGCCCTTTTTCTATTTCTTCCTGGCATTGACCCTGCTTATCTTTGTAGTATTCAGGGTATTGGATGAACCTTTGCGCACAGAGGCCGCGCCAGGGGGGATCGTTTCTTTTGAATTGGCGCAGACGGTGGATGCGGCGCAGGGCATTCTCAGATCGTGGGATGCAGACGCGCGGACCTATGCTGCATTCGGGCTGGGGCTGGATTATCTCTTCATGCCGGCCTATGCCCTGGCGCTCTCAACCGGCATTCTGTTGATGGTGAAAGGCAGGAAAGGCTGGTACCCGCAGCTTGCCGCCTGGATGGGGTGGGGCGTGTTTGCCGCCGCAGTATTTGACGCGGTGGAGAATTATGCACTGTGGCAGGAGTTGACAGGGCCTGTTATTTCACCGTACCCCGAAGTTGCCGCCTTGTGCGCCTCGATGAAATTTGCCCTGCTCATTGCCGGCTTGGTCACCGGCGTCGCGGGCAGGTTCGGGTGAACTACAGGGTAAAACGATGCGTCAGGTAAAAAAGACCCCGCGGTGTTGATGTCCTTCCGCGTTAAAGAAGTTTGAACGGATGGATAGTTAATGAAAAAAAACGATAATCGGTTATCATTGATATCATGCTTACCTCTCGAACCTCCCGTCTAAAGTACAGTTTTTCTGCGGATTTTTTCCGACCGGACGGGCACGTGATCTTCCCAGATCTTGCCGCCGCCCGTGGTTTTGCCAGCCAAATGTCAGCGCTTCACACTGAACCTGTTTCTGCCACTGACCTATATGCACTTTCCTTGCTTGATGAGGCATACCATATCATTCTCAAGCATTTTTATGCCAGGTACACAGGCGTCATGGGGCGCGCCATGGGCGTACTGCAGTCGAGCCTCGGATCGAAATATGACCTGACCCTGAGCCAATTCACCGAAGAGTTCCCGCCCATGGCGGTCTTTCGCGGTGAAACCACGGCGGGTATTTATCTATTAACCAAACCCCCGCATTTTGCTGATCAAGGGCGTGGTGTACGCGCGGCGGTGATCGAAGAAATGCTGTTGATCAACAACTCAAACAGCAACCCGGCATTGAACCGCTACAAAGACTTGATCGATGATTCCGTGATGAACGGCTCTGCGTATCGGGAATTGGTGCAATCGCTTCTGACTTTCTTCTCACGCCAGCCGGGCTTTGGCAATGGGGATACCTCCCTGGGTGAAACCCTGACCGACATCCTGACCGCACCGGTCAAAGCGTCCCCTGATTCTTTGGAAGGACAGCTGCGTTTTGTCATTGAAAAATGGGGTCACCTGCTGGGCGAGACCTTCTCAGTGCGTGTTCTGCGCGGCCTGGACTATCTGCGTGAGGATGCGATCCGGATCGGGCATGGTCCCATCGATTCGCAAAAGGCGGAAACATACGTCCCCAATTTTGGCGGAAATGATTATGCCGAATATGAACGGTACAGTATGGACAAGGACTGGATGCCGCGCCTGGTGCTGCTTGCCAAGAATACCTATGTCTGGCTTGGACAGCTCTCCAAAAAATATCAGCGTGCCATCACCACGCTTGACCAGATCCCTGACGAAGAATTGGATCTGCTCGCCTCACGCGGATTTACCGGCTTGTGGCTGATCGGTCTCTGGGAGCGCAGCCGCGCCTCACAGCGCATCAAACAACGCATGGGGCAGGAGGATGCCGTTGCTTCAGCATACTCGCTGCATTCGTATGACATTGCCGATGACCTGGGTGACTGGGGCGCTTTGAATAACCTGCGGTCCCGCGCCTGGGCGCGCGGCATTCGCCTGTCGGCCGATATGGTCCCGAACCACATGGGTATTGACTCAACCTGGGTCAATGAACATCCTGAATGGTTCCTGTCCTCGCCGTTCACGCCCTATCCATCTTATTCATTCAACTCCGAAAATCTTTCAGATGACGCGCGTGTGGGTGTTTATCTTGAAGACCATTATTATGATCGATCTGATGCTGCGGTGGTTTTCCAGCGCCGCGACTTTCAGACGGGCGATGTGCGCTATATTTATCACGGCAACGATGGGACATCCTTCCCGTGGAACGATACGGCGCAGTTGGATTACACCAGTCCGGCGGTGCGCGAAGCTGTCATTCAAGTCATTCTGCATGTGGCGCGCAACTTTCCCGTCATTCGTTTTGATGCGGCGATGACCCTCGCCAAAAAACATATCCAACGGCTGTGGTTCCCCGAACCTGGCATGGGCGGAGCCATTCCATCCCGCTCGCAATATGGCATGACCAAACGGGAGTTTGATGATAAGGTTCCCGAGGAATTCTGGCGCGAGGTGGTTGACCGGGTTGCCAGGGAGGTGCCCGATACCCTTTTGCTGGCTGAGGCTTTTTGGATGATGGAAGGATATTTTGTGCGCACGCTGGGCATGCACCGCGTTTATAATTCTGCGTTCATGCACATGCTGCGTGATGAAGACAACGCCAAATATCGTCTTGCGATCAAGACCACGCTGGAGTTTGACCCGCAGATCCTTAAGCGTTATGTCAACTTCATGAACAATCCCGATGAAAAGACAGCCATTGAGCAATTTGGCAGCGGAGATAAATACTTCGGCATCTGCACGGTGCTTTCCACCCTGCCGGGTCTGCCCATGTTCGGTCATGGACAGGTGGAAGGGTTTGCCGAAAAATATGGGATGGAGTTCCGCTGGTCCAAGTGGGATGAGACCCCGAATGAAGGCTTGATCCGCGGGCACGAGTGGCGCATATTCCCTCTGTTGCACCGCCGATACCTGTTTGCAGATGTTGAGCAGTTCCTGCTCTATGACTTTTACTCTCCCAACGGACGCGTGGACGAGCAGGTTTTCGCCTACTCCAACCGCTTCATTGACCGTGAATCAGGCTCGGGGCGGGATGAGCGCGGATTGGTCATTTATCACAATAAATTCGCCGACACGCGCGGCTGGATCAAAACCTCAGCCGCATTCATTGATAAACCCTCAGGCAGGATGATCCAAAAAAATATTGCCGAAGGACTCGGTCTGCCGCATGATGGATACGCCATCTTCAAGGATTATGTGACCCAGTTGGAATTTATCCGCTCATGCCAGGAAATATGGGACAAGGGCATCTACACCGAACTGGGCGCCTATCAATGCCACGCCTTCCTGGACTGGCGCTTTGAAACCAGCAGTGACTGGAAGGCGATCTGTGATGGTTTACAGGGCGCAGGCGTGCTGTCAATGCAGGAGGAGTGGAATAACCGTGTGCAGGTGGTGATCGTGGAAGGGATCCTGGAAGAGGAAGCGCCGAAGAAAAAACGCGCTCCCCGCAAAGCCGCATCCACAACCAGGAAGACCACGCCTGCCAAAAATAAAGTTCCTGCAAAAGCAAAAACTTCCCCGAAGGCGAAGAAGGCCGTTATCCAGAAAGTTCAACCCGAGGGTAAGAAACCCGCTGCCAGGAAGGTCCTCCCCGCGAAGGCAAAACCCGCCGCAAAGAAAATTGTCCCTGCGAAGGTGACCACCCGGGTAAAACCAGCGGTTAAGAAAGTGGTCAAGAAGACCGTTGAGTCAAAGAAAGTGACGCCAAAGCCGAAAAAACCTGTGGTTAAGAAACCGAAGTAAACATAAAAAACCTCCAAGCCCGCGCAGGGAAAACTCGGAGGTCTTTTTATTTTGATGAAATTTGCTCGCCGTCGTTATTAAGACTGAGAGGTTTATATATTACGAGCGTAATGACCCTCAGATTTGACTGACCAGCAGATATTGGTAATCAGCCAACCGGCTGATTGTTTGGGTCTCCAGCTTCATGCTCTCCAGCTTGCATGCTTTGTTCCTGTTTGCCAATCACTCAGGATATATTAAGTGGCAGATAAACCTACCGGTAGTGTGCCCTTGCATGGAATTGCACCTGCGAGTGCCTTGGCGGCAGCTATCGCTGCGCAGACACGACTTGAACAAGTTGTCAAATAGGTTCCAAGACCGGGGTAATCTGAAAGCTCATACGGTGGGCGTAGGCCAACCACGATCAACTTTTCCGGGTATTCAGCAAGAAGACGATTAATCACTTGCTTTTGCGTAATGGTATCAAAATCCGTTCCTGGAAGGGGATAATCTTCGGTGACGACCACGATCAAACCAGCCGCGCCGAGCCCTGCAGGCAGGGCTCCTTCAGCAGGAATTTCCTCGCTGGTAAATGTGACCACGCCGGGGATTAACCGATCAAATTCTTTTTGGAAGGCATCGAAAGCAGGTCTTCCCTGGTTCGGCCCGATCCCGCGGGTGCGCGTTAGAATTTCATAGGCTTTTTGGGGCGCGGCTTGTATTAAAGCCAGCCTGCTTGTTTGGACTTTGGACATCAACCCCATCGTATCCCGCACTAGAGTTACACCAAGTTCAGCGGATCGCGCTTCAATTTTCCGGTTATTATCACTACCAACAATGGTCACCGCGGCGCCATCCTGTTTATGATCAAATAATCCGCTCCTGGACTTGAGATCCAGAACTCTTGAGACTGCCTGATCAATTCTTGCCATCGGGATTCTGCCCGACCGAACTCCATATAACACACCATCGATCGTAGCTCGTTGTTTTTCCAGGTAGGCACCGCTGTGATCGTAATGTTCCTCAGCCAGCATGATCATATCCACACCAGCCAAAACTGCAAGGACAGCCGCCTCTCCAGGTTCATAATTCTGACGGATCGCAAACATATTCATGCTGTCAGAAAGGATAAGCCCGTTAAATTTGAGCTTCTGACGGAGGATATCCTCCAGGAGTATGGATGACATGGTTGCCGGATATACGGGATCGATCTTGGGGTACAAAATATGCGCGGTCATGATGATATCCACGCCGGCAGAAATAGCTTCACGATATGGCAGGAGGTCGATCTCTTCCAGTTCCTCAAGCGTTCGATCCACGGTCGGTAATAAGCGGTGGGAATCCTGACGGGTGTCTCCATGTCCTGGATAATGTTTCGCGGTGGCGATCACTCCGCCAGCATGAGCGCCAACCACCGCCGCTCGTGAGTGCTTTGCCACATCGGCGTGGAATTCACCGAATGAACGTGGTCCCACGATCACGTTAACCGGATTGGAGTTGACATCGACACAAGGCGCAAGAAGCGTGTTATAGCCAACAGCGGATAGTTCCTGACCGATAACACGATACATCTTCAATGTCGTCTCAAGGTCATTGGCGGCGCCTAGCGCCATATTACCGGGTCCGGTACAGGAATGCGGCACCATCACTCCCCAGGCCCCCTCCTGGTCCACTCCAAGGATCAACGGAATTTTTTTTGGAGTACTGCCTGCCATAAGCTGCAGGGCATTTGTGAGATCCCAGGCTTGCTGGGGCGTCTCGGCATTGTCCTGGCTGATGTAACAAGCCCCCACGCACCTCTCAACCAGCATTTCATGCGCCTGTTCAGGGTTACTACCGGCAAATGCCAGCATGAACATTTGACCGACCTTTTCTTCCAGTGTCATTGAGTTTAGTAAATTTTGTATATCCATGGTTTAACCTTTTACTGCGCCCATGCTTAATCCACGGACGAGGTACCGTTGGAAGAACAATGCAAGAAGAATGGGCGGTATCATAACAAAGACCGTAGCTGCAGCCATCTGCTCCCATGCGACCTCATATTGTCCGATGAACAACGAAAGCACCACCGTGATGGTCTGGGATTTTTCAGTATTACTGAAAATCATTGGGATCATATACGCGTTCCATGTATTCAAAAACGATACAAGAAAAGCAGAGCTTGCGCCGGGCAGAACGAGGGGAAAAATAACCAGCCACAATGTCTGCCAGCGGCTTGCCCCGTCGATAAATGCCGCTTCTTCAATTTCATATGGCAGGTCGCGGATAAAGGTCGCCATCAACAATACCGCCAGCGGCAGCGCCATGGTGCCAAGGATCAAAATCAGGCCTAAATTGGAATCGGTCAATCCCAAACGAGTCATCATGAAATATAAGGAGACAAGCGATACCCAGATCGGAAGCGGCATTAACAACATGATGTAGAAGAATACCGGATCCTTGAGTTGGAATTTCATCCGCGCAAAGACATATCCGGCGAGCAGGGCAACAATCGTGACCAGAACCGCAACCGAGACCGAGATCACCATGCTGTTACGTAAACCGGAGATCAGCAGTTCGGAAGTCGGCAGCGTTCCCCCCGCCCGGTATTTTTGTCCTGTCGTGAAGACATCAATAAAATTTTGAAGCGTGGGGTGAGTGGGGATCCAGTGCTTATAGGGCTTGGAGAGCAGTTCTGTCCTTGTGGAAATGCTGGACACGATGATCCAATAAATTGGCGCCAAAGCCCAGATCAGCGCAACAAATGCGCCAGTATACAGCAGTAAGTATCGAACGGATTTCTTCATGATGGTTTTCATTTATCCACTCCACGGTTATATAAATTACGGAGAATGAAAACACCTACGATCATCGACATCATCATGATCAGGTAGGATAGGGCGGATCCCATGCCTATTTTCATGTCACGAAATACCATTTGATAATTAAAGACCATCAGGGTTTTGGTGTACGGATTGATCACCTGCCCGACGTTGCCGCCGGCAGTCAGGGTCCAGACGATATCAAATATCTGAAAAGCGGATATGAACTCAACCATGATGGCAACTGCCAATGATGGCGTGAGCAATGGGATCGTCACTTTAAATAATTGTTGTATCCGATTGGCTCCATCGATCGCGGCAGCTTCATGCAACTCCTGCGGGATTGATTGCAACCCGGCAAGCAGGATGATCATGGGAAAAGCAAAGCGGGTCCATGTCTGGACGATCACGGTCCAGAAGATCTGGGCAGATGGATGCTGCAGCCAGAATACATATTTGTCGATCAATCCGAATTGATACATCAATCCATTGAGAGCGCCAAATTCACCATTTAACAGCCAATTCCACAGAAACCCGTTAACAACCGGTGGCAGGATCCAGGGCAGGATCACCAGTGCACGAACGATCCCGCGTCCGGGAAAATTCTCATTTAGCAGGAGGGCGATCAGGAAGCCGATCAAGATCTCCAGAGGCAGCGTGCAGGCAACGATCAACAGGCTTCGTCCGGTAACCTGCCAGAATTCTGGTTTCATGAGCAGCTGGGTATAGTTGAGGAACCAGACAAATTTCCCTGAACTTGGGATGCGAAGATTCTCATTCGTAAAGCTGGAAATCAGAGTGGCGATGGAAGGGTAATAAACGAATATTGTTACCAGGAGCAGTGCCGGTAATAACATCAAAATGATAAAGGAAAGATTATTACGAGAAAAAGTTCTCACCAAACGCCTCCTGAAGGCCAGGAAAAGGTACAGCCGTTACAACTACGACGGCTGTACCTTGTCTATTAATTATTTATGGCTGGTATTCAGCTTTTAGATCATTCCAATCCTGAGCAACCTGATCGATCACCTCATCGGAGGTAAGCTCGCCATTGATGCCACGGCGCAGGGATTCGGTGACTTTTGTTGTCCAGGGACCCCACCATGCCGCCCAACGGGGAAGCTGGTTTATGTGGGCAGCTTGTTCATTGGTTACGTCA